>DATBQC010000224.1:0-3092 GCA_036561065.1 Methylobacter sp.
CTCAAATTGCCCTCAATAAATCAACACGATTTCATAGGGGGTTGCCAATAATTCGCTATTTTTCGGCATCTCAAATAGTGTCAAATCGTCCATGTTCTCGGCAGAAACTCAATTTTTCCAACAACGCTGTACGAAAGGATACTATTAGCTGTCATAAGGCTTAAACAAAGGAGAAATCACCATGCATTTTCAAATACAGGTTCCTAATGCGCATCCGGCGGGTATCCTCGAAGTTTTCTCGCCTTATGACGGTAAACAAGTCGGATCTGTCGAAACCGTTGACGCAGCCGGTGTCAAGCAGGCGTTACAGAATATGACTGCGGTTTTTCGTGATCGTCAGTCCTGGCTACCGGCACATGAGCGCATCGCTATTCTGGAACGTACTGCACGACTCATGCAGGAACGCTCTGAACAGTTAATCGCACTCGCCATTGCTGAAGGGGGCAAGCCTTATCAAGATACCAAGATCGAGCTAATGCGGGCCATAGCGAGCATACAAAACTGTATCGACTGTATCCGCACCGAACATGGTTCGGAAATTCCCATGCAACTTAATTTAGCCTCGATGAACCGTCTGGCCTTTACCCATCGAGAACCTATCGGACCGGTAGTTGCCGTGAGCGCCTTTAATCATCCGTTAAATTTAATTGTGCATCAGGTAGGCCCGGCCATTGCCAGCGGTTGTCCGATCATTATCAAACCCGCAAAGGAAACGCCGCTGTCAGCTTTTGCACTGGTTGGAATTATTCATGAGGTCGGTTTACCTAAAGCGTGGTGTCAGCCGGTGGTTACTGAAGATATGGCTGTTGCCGAGCAATTAGTAACCGATAAGCGTGTTGCGTTTTTCAGTTTTATCGGCAGCGCCAAGGTCGGCTGGATGCTGCGTTCGAAACTGGCACCGGGCACTCGTTGTGTTTTGGAGCATGGCGGCGCGGCGCCTGTCATTGTGGCCGAAGACGCTAATCTCGATAACATATTACCGTTATTGGCAAAAGGCGGTTTTTATCATGCAGGACAAGTCTGCGTCTCTGTGCAGCGTGTTTATGGGCATCGTTCGATTGCTAAGGCAGTTGCAGAGCGATTAGCCTCGTTGGCGGAAAACATGACAGTAGGCGATCCCGCCGACGACAAAACCGATGTCGGTCCGATGATTCGTCACCGCGAGGTTGACCGGATCGAAACCTGGGTTAATGAAGCCGTACAGGAAAAAGCGACGCTCATGGCCGGCGGCAAGCGCGTATCAAATGTGCTTTATCAACCCACGGTGTTATTAAACCCATCGGATCACAGCAAGGTCAGCCGACAGGAAATTTTCGGCCCGGTAATCTGTGTTTATGATTACGACGAAATTGATGATGCGATCAATCGGGCTAATTCCCTGCCGTATGCCTTCCAGACCGCAGTCGCTACCCAAAACATTGATACGGCCCTCTATGCCTACAAACACCTGGCGGCATCCGCTGTCATGATCAATGATCACACCGCCTTCCGGGTTGACTGGATGCCCTTTGCCGGATTACGCGAATCCGGATTTGGTAGGGGCGGCATCCCTTATACTTATCGGGATATGCAAATTGAAAAAATGGCGGTTTTTCATTCTCCAGCGATTTAAATCAAGGACTGCCTGTTATCCAATGCCGCCAAATCATCAGAGGCAGTACCTGTTATGAGTTTAGCGGCATAGAGTGCCGAGATTGATCCACTCGCCGTTGCTACACAAAAATGTGCTGCCGGTGCGGCAGACGGTCGAATTGGTGGCAACGGTACTGCCGCCTTCAAGCATACAGGTTTGTCCGCCGGATATAATACGAATCGGCGAATCGCCGCCCGGACAGGAAATCCCTAGGCTGTTCCAAGCCCCATCCTCGCACCGATATTGCGTACCGGCCTGACAACTTGCGGCCCCCGTGGGAAACGTGACGCCGGAAAACTGGCAGGGTCTAGATATTGTCACCACATTTTCCGTACAGGCGACGCCAAGGCTTGCCCACTCCCCGTTGCTGCACCTGTATTGAGAGCCCGCCTGACAGGATGCAGCGCCATCCGAATACATCGTTCCCTTATGAAAACAAGGTTCGTTCGCAACGGCTACTTTATTTCCTGTACTACGAGACTCATTGGGCGCGTGGGTTTCTACGGCTTTTTCTGCGGGAGGGGGCTGATTGGAACTGCACCCCGTCATCAGCCCAAGGATAAAAATAGCTAACAAAGATTTGATATTCATGGTGCGTTCTCCTTTCTCGTTGACTTTAGACCACGGACAGGATCCTTGCTCGCTACGTAATTGGTTATAAGTCGATCGACTTTAACAAAAACCCTACGTGCGGCACCAACCCCTTGCCTCCTTTATCTTCAAGAGTACCCTGCTGATAAACGGAATTCATTTTTTATCACTTCGGGCGGTGCAGTCAATCCGTAGTTTCGCTTATCTTCAAGACTGTTGTCGGCAATCGATTCCCAATTTCTACGGCCTGGAAACATGAATCGTCAATGAGACCTATGCTTGTGTTTTCTTTTGGATGATTTTCTTTTTGACAGCTTTAGTTACGATTTTAACTTTGGTCGTACCTTTTTTTCATGCCTAATTTTTTAGCGGCTGCGTGTGAAAGATCGATAACGCGGCCTTTAAAAGGGGCCGCGGTCATTGATTCTAACTTCGGCTTTCTTATGCTTCTCAAGGTTGATGACTTCGACCTTTGTTCCCAGTGGCAGGCTTGGATGGGCGGTGGTCATCTTTTTGGTATCGAAAGTCTCTCCGTTGGCTGTCTCCTGACCTTGGAATCCGAGCCCATACCAAGACGCTTGGCCGATCTCAATATAGATGGGCAGGGTTACAGTGCTTTCTTTACTCTCTTCCCTGAAATTTCCGCAAGCGAAATAAAGAATCGATATTGTTCTTGCGTGTTGAGGAAAGTGTGGATCTTAAAAGAGCGTGAAAATTTGTACAAGGGTACAAAAAAGACCGTCACCGAGAGCGTCAATACTTTCTCTGATGGAGCCGAAGAAGCCCCGAAAAATCTTGGACGCATAAGTATCCATGCCTATTGCGTATAGTCCGTAACATTGTATTGTAGTGACGAAAGCAACTACTC
>DATBQC010000225.1:0-2031 GCA_036561065.1 Methylobacter sp.
AAGCCTATCGCTGGTTCTATGCCGCATGGTCGTTGTCCGACTCGGAAGGTTTGAATGCGATGGGCGTGATGTTGCGAGATGGGCTTGGTGTGGATCGCAACCTGCCTCTTGCACAAGCATCATTCGTGCTAGCAGCTGCAACCACAAAAAATCGCCCCGCACATGATCGCGCTTTGTCAAATTTTAAGAGATTAGCGCCACAGATTAACGCAGAAGGTGCAACCCAGATCGCTTGCTTCAGCTTGCACTCTATGGATGATGAATTACGAAAACCCATTCAACAACTACCGCTTCTCGTTCCAGGGAAACCGCTGGAAGGTGCCGAACGAAAACTAGGTAGCTTGATTCCCGGGCTGGCACAAGACTTTCACGCAGGTGCCTGCACATAAGCAGTCATGGTTGCTTTAGGGGAAAAGTCATGGCCGAATTTGAATGGCTGCTAACCACCAATGGCAGACAGCCCGGAATTCTGTCATCCTATGTCAATCGCTAACCTAGGATGGCAAAATTGAGTGGATTCATCGGTTGGGCTCTCGTTTTACTAATTGATCTGGTTTTGTTTTTCGGACCGGTCGTCATGATCATGCTGTCAAAAGAAACGACCCGCAAAGTAAAATTAAAATGGTCCCTTTATTGGATATCGACCATTATTCTTTTACCTATCTTGCTGGGTGTGATCGCGAATGTAGCCGACCTTTCAGAAGCCACAAAATACTTCTCCCTGCTGTTACTTGTGCCTGTTTCATTTATTTCTGGGTGGGTCATACTTTTCTTGTTCAATCAAAAATACAAACCGATCCCTTAACTAATGAAAACCACTATTCTTTGCGTCGCCTTCTTGGGAGTTGGTATTTGGACCACCACACCATGTTTGGCAGACGATGGCTACAAACAATTCTTTCATTCGGTAGCGAATACACTCGCGCAACAAGACCAGCAAACCATTTACTCGGCGCTAGAACTAGAACAAGCGTCCAAGGGCAAATTCACTGTGAGCAATAGCTGCGAAGTCGCAGGGAAAAATTTCAAGATACAGCTACATGACATCAATGGGGATGGCATCGCGGAAGTGTTCGTGATGGGTGGCAACACTTGCACTTCAGGGGTGACAGGCAGCTCGCTCTGGCTGTTCGTCAAATCAAAGCAACAGGGTTACCATATGAACCTGGGGTTTCCGTCTGCTGACTACAAGCTACTGCCAACAAAGCACATGGGGTTTCCTGATATCCAGATAGGCGCTGCCGGTATCTGTGAGGCAGTATGGCGCTGGAATGGGCAAGTTTACGATCATTACAAAGATGTTCCTGTAGCAGCAGGAGGCTGTTGATCGATTCATCTGATAGAACGATTTCGTGATAACTGACATATGTGACAAGCTAAGATGATCATCGGACATTTACCCGCAGGCTACATCACTTCCAAGCTGCTATTCCCGCGTTTCGAGAAACATTCGGTTTCCTATAAAAAATTCTTTTTCTGGGGTATGTTCGGTTCTGTCGCCCCTGATCTGGATATGTTCTATTTTTATTTCGTCGACCACCGGCAACATCATCATCATACCTATTTCACGCACTATCCTATCGTCTGGTTTTCGCTATTACTAGCGAGTCTATTATGGCTGCGCCTTGTGCCCGACAACCCCAACCCGTCGTTAGCCGTCATCTTCACGCTGGGCGGGTTCATCCATATGTTCCTGGATAGTATCGTGGGCGATATCTGGTGGTTCATGCCGTTCATCAACAAGCCGTATGCGCTCGCTACAGTACCGGCGATCTATCACCCCTGGTGGTTGAATTTCATTCTGCACTGGTCTTTCGGGCTGGAGATCCTTGTCATCCTCTGGGCGATTTACCTCTGGCGCAATTGCCCGGCACAAATGCCCGCCGAACAAGCCTAATACGGGGTATCCATAATTGAACAAGAATCGAATCTATATACTTTTTGTAGCTTCCGCTTTTCTCTTCACTATTGCTGAAGTAGCGATCACCGGAAAGCTGACAACGATGGGAAACTTCACCTTGCTACAGGGAC
>DATBQC010000226.1:0-10579 GCA_036561065.1 Methylobacter sp.
AGAATTAGGCCTGTCATTTGATATTGGCCCGTATTACATGAATAAACAAATGTCAGCTATTCAGGATGCGCAGGGTAATAGTTATAATATGAATGGGCTGACAATGGGGCTTAATTATACGTCAAAAACATGGAATCTAAATGCAAGCTATATAACAGGTTATAGTAATATAGGCGGATTAAACCTAGATATTGGCTATAACATTAATAGGTTTCAACCTTTCCTTGGTTTTGGTTTTGCTACTAGTCCGCCCACTACAGATCCTAATGCAGATCCAAGTGCTGATCCCAGTACTTGGGCAACAGTGAGTCTGCCAGTTAGCTGGTATTGGGCATCGGGTGTAAGTGTTAACTTTTAGTCGAGCTACTCCTATCTGAAAATGTCTAGCTTTGGTTGTCATTCGGATCAGATTGAGGAGGCTAAATTCGAAAACTTTTACAACTTTAGGGAAGCGCTGGTTAAATCCTTCGACAGGCTCAGGACGAACAACGGGGCAATCTGTCGATTCCGTTCGTGGTGAGCTTGTCGAACCATGAATGGAATCAACTTGTTAAGCGGCCCTTGGCTCAAAAAAAAGCCCCGCCACTTTGCAGAGGAGGGGCTATGAGCAGTCAATTAAGAGAGAATAGACTGCTCGTAATGTAAAACGCCAGGAGGGGGCGTTTTGTTTTTAAATTCTACTAAGTAAGAAGCATAGACGATTAAAGTGAGCATTCTTTTTTTAGGCGAATAGCTTCACAACAGACTTCACTAACGACAGCGTTAAAAGTCGAATCGATGCCTATCATTTTAGATGCGTTTATATATTGTTTTGTATTAATGGCGTTTGCTATTTTTTCAGCTTCAATATGAAATTCAGCATGTTTTTTCAGGCATGCCTTGTAACTTGGTAAACTGCCAAATTGAGCTTTACCTTCTTTATGCAGCCACTTGCCGAGTTCACAGCAATTTTCTTTTCTGATAGTCTCCATAACGTAGGAATCTAACGATTCTCGTCTGAATATAGCGTTACTAAATCTTATTTTCCAGTCCGCATGTTTTAAAATTTCTTTATCAATATCCATAACTCCCTCTGCAATCTAGTTTCTAAAGTACGTTGCAAAGTGTTTCATATTTTCAAGCTAATATAAATCCGTATTACCACTTAGCAGGCCAAGTCAGGTGTTGAATGTAATTCTTCTATTTGATATTTTGAGTAGATCGAGTTGGTTGCCACGCTAGGCAGGCAAGGGCAGCTATGCAAAACGCCGCGCTTGCATAAAACGTGAATGACGCCCCAAACCGATCCCAAAGAAGTCCGGCGACGCTACTCGCGGCCAGCATGGCGATCCCGGTCATCAGGCTGAAGAAGCCGAAGGCAGTACCGCGCAGGTCGGCGGGCGCGGTATCTGCCACCATTGTTGCCAGCAAGCCCTGAGTGATGCCCATGTGAACGCCCCATAAGGTGACACCGATAATTACAACTCCCCAATGATCGTTGGTGGCAAGCACTAAGTTAGCGGCAATCAGGATGACAAGACCGAGTGCCAGCAGTTTGGTGTGGCTCATACGGTCGGAGAGCTTGCCGAATGGGTAGGCCGACAGGGCATAGATTAGATTCATAGCCACCATAACCAGAGGTACTAACGCCATAGGAATGCCGCCCTGTTGCGCACGTAGCACCAAAAATGCCTCGCTGAACCGGGCCAGTGTAAAAACGGTGCCGATGCCAACCACCCACCAATAGGAAGTACCAAGACGCTTGAGATTTTCTCTGCGAATGGGATTTGAGCGTTTGCCATCTTTATGGCGTTCGGGTTCATGGATACCGAACAAGAGCAGTGTCACGGCCATCAGGCCTGGAATCATTGCCACCCAGAACACCGCCCGGAAATCATTGTCCCAAAGCAGCATTAAGCAGACTGCCAACAATGGGCCAAGAAATGCACCTATAGTGTCGAGGGATTGGCGCAGCCCGAATGCTGCACCGCGCAAATGGCATGGCGCGATGTCGGCCACCAGCGCATCGCGCGGTGCGCCACGAACTCCCTTGCCAACGCGATCCAGTAGCCTGGCTGTGAGCACGATCCCGATGCTGGGCGCGATAGCAAACAACGGTTTGGTCAATGCTCCCAGAGCATACCCAAACAAAGCGAGTCCCTTGCGTTTACCCAGATAGTCGCTCAATGCGCCTGAGAACACCTTGACGATCAGTGCCGTAGATTCGGCCAGCCCTTCAATCAGTCCGACCGCAAAGGCACTGGCACCGAGCGTGGTGACCATGAACATAGGCAGCAGGCTGTGGATCATCTCCGAGGAAATGTCCATTAACATGCTGACGAAACCGAGCACCCATATGCTGGCGGGAATCCGGCTCAAGGTGCTTTTCGTTGGTGTGGTCATCCCAACTTCAGTGAATGTGTGCCGTTGTGCTGGGTTGCAATGCGCAGGAATGATTGGTCGTTCCTTGTTCTACTTGCAATGTGCAATGATGAACGGAGAAGCGATCTTTTAGCACTTGCACGATATCATCCATGAAGGCATCGCCGGGGTAGCCACTAGGCATCACCAGATGAACGGTCAGTGCGCTTTCGGTAGTGCTCATGCCCCAGATATGCAGGTCATGGATGTCGGTCACGCCGGGACATTGGCGCAGGTAGGTTTCCATGGCTGCTACATCGATGTGTGCCGGGACTGCACTTAATGCCAGTTGAATGGACTCGCGTAACAGTCCCCACGTGCTGATTACGATCACGGTCACGATAATAAGGCTGATCACCGGGTCAAGCCAGTACCAATCGGTGAATATCATTGCTGTACCGGCAACGGCCACACCCAGCGAGACGGCCGTATCGGCCGCCATATGGAGATAGGCGCCGCGAATATTCAAGTCGCCCTTGCTACCCTTGGCGAACAGCCATGCGGATAGACCGTTGATGATTATGCCTATGCCCGCCACCAGGGTAACTGTCAGTCCAGCCACAAGGGGGGGCTGTGATAGACGGTGAGCGGCCTCCCACGTAATAGCCCCGCATGCTACCAGCAGGAGCATGGCGTTTGCCAGCGCTGCCAGAATAGAGGTACTGCGTAAACCGTAGGTGTAACGTTCGCTCGGGACCTTGCGAGAAAGGATCGCTGCGCCCCAGGCCAACAGCAAGCCAAGCACGTCAGAAAGATTATGCCCTGCATCGGCCATCAATGCCGTGGAATTGGCGATGAAGCCATAGGTGAACTCGACTATGACAAAAATCGTGTTTAAGGTGATGGCAAAAATGAAGGAGCGACCGTGATTATTCGGGGCACTATGCGAGTGGTCGCAATGAGCATGAGCATGGTTGTGTCGGTGATGATTTGTCATCGGATTGCTTCCGTATGTGATTCGGCGATGTGTTTTTCCGGCATGTTTGCCGTTTTGCCTAATTATCATTCCAGTGAGAGGCGGTGGCAAGTAGACTGCCCATTAATGAGTGTATGTAGACCTGGACAGGTAATATCTGACGACACATTCGTCCGGGTTATTGGATCCAGATCTATATAGAGGGTAGATACGCAAATTTCGCCCTCCGTTCAAATAGTGCCCTTTAGGAGCTGGTTGGCCCATTCCAGTAGGCATGAGCGCGTGGCGTTGCCCTTGCCAAGGCGCTTGAGGCCTCACGCCAACCTTCGCAACTGTTGCGTCCCCTGTAGCCTTTTATTAGATTGATCAGGCTTTTGGCCTTGGCGTAGATCATAAAAAACAGAAGAATCAGTCGTTGTTTCCAAGGGGGGATTGGCGAGTGGCTGCATATCAGTTTGTCGTCATGCAATCCATGGTCGATCAGTCCAATCGCCCCCCAAGCGTAAACGCTTACTTTTGTCCCCAAAGGAAGTCGCGGGCCGAGCACTACCGCATCCAGCAGATCGCCATCCAATCCGATGAATGCCGGAATAGAGCCATAGTTGAACGGGCAGGGTAAGGGAGAAATAAAATCGAGTTTTCCGGTGGAACCTCGCTTCAAAAAGCTACCGCGTGGTACCTCAATGATGACCTCGACCAGAGATGCTTCTTTGTTCATATCCTGTGAGCTCATTGACGTGGATTGAGTTTTTCTGTCAGTTACTCTAATCGACAGTCCATTGCACCAAGCCGCTGTATGATGTGGCGATAACAATCAAGCCAAAGACGATGCGGTACCAGGCAAAAATGATGAAGTCATGATGGCTGATGTAACGCAATAATGCCTTGATGGCTAATAGCGCACTGAGGAATGCGGCGATCAGTCCCACGGCAAAATAGGGCGTATCGGTTGCCAGGTCTAATAAGTCGCGGTGTTTATACAAATCGTAAAGGCTGGCGACAATCAGTGTCGGAATCGCCAAAAAAAACGAGAATTCGGTTGCGGCTTTGCGCGACAGCCCGAAAAACAAGCCACCGATAATGGTGGCGCCGGAGCGAGATGTTCCAGGAATCAACGCAAAAGCCTGCGCGATACCCAGTTTTAACGCATCCAATGGCGTCAAATCTTCGACTTCCACGATGCGGATTTTATGTTCCCGTTTTTCTGCCCAGATAATCACAAAAGCGCCAATGATAAACGCTAAGGCCACCGGCAGAGGCTTGAATAACACGGCTTTGATGTGTTTGCCGAACAGCAAGCCCAGTGTCGCTAACGGCACAAACGCAATTGCCAGGTTAAAGGCGAATTTTTGCGCCGATTTCTGATTGGGCAAACCCATAATAACGGTAGCGATTTTGACGCGATACTCCCAGCACACCGCCAGAATCGCACCGACCTGGATAACGATTTCAAACAATTTACCCTTGTCATCATTAAAATTCAGCAAGTCGCCGACCAGGATTAAATGTCCGGTACTGGAAACCGGCAAAAATTCTGTCAGGCCTTCAACAATGCCCAGAATGATAGTTTTAAGCGTTAATATTAAATCCATGTTTGATTCATCTAAGAATTAAGTGTTGGTGGGTGAAATTCGTCAGTTCGGTTTTTCGAGACTACGTTGTTACGTTATCTATAATAAACCGCCATGTCTTAAAAAACCAAGCATCCGGTCAACGAACCCCGAATCCGGCATCCTGCTTTCCGCATCAAAATGACTAAAACGGGTGCATTGCCCCCCCGGCATTGTTTATACTATGCGCAATAATCAGAGCGTTTCTGGCCTTGTTTTCACTATTTTAGTAGAATGCCGGGTTACTTTACGTTCTTGCGCCCTTTGGGTAAAACCAACCTACAGATTTTAATCCATGCCTACTTGTCGTAACAGGATCAATCAATGACCAACAGTTTAAACTCAACAATCACCGGACAAAATGACGTCGATCCAGCGGAAACCAGGGAGTGGATTGAAGCGCTGCAAGCCGTACTGGAACACGAGGGCAGCGAGCGAGTACACTTTTTGATTGAGCAGTTGGTTGCGGTAACCCGGCATGCAGGATTCGACATTCCTTTCAGCGCCAATACCGCCTATATCAATACTATTCCTGTTGCTCAACAAGCACAGTTTCCCGGCGATGTAACCATAGAGCATAAAATCCGCGCTTATGTGCGCTGGAATGCGATGATGATGGTGTTAAGGGCTAACAAGCACACCAATGTCGGCGGGCATATCGCCAGTTTTGCTTCGGCGGCAACTTTATATGATGTCGGTTATAACCATTTCTGGCATGCGCCATCGGATCAACACGGCGGCGATTTGATTTTTACCCAAGGCCATTTAACGCCGGGCGATTATGCCCGCGCATTTTTGTTGGGACGATTAACTCTGGATCAGATGGATAACTTCCGTCAGGAAGTGAACGGCAATAGCAACCCCGAGCACAGCCGAAGAGGCTTGTCGTCGTATCCTCATCCCTGGTTGATGCCTGATTTTTGGCAGTTTCCGACCGTTTCCATGGGGCTTGGGCCGATTATGGCCATTTATCAGGCGCGCTTTATGCATTATTTGCAGGATCGCGGTTTTGCCGATACCTCAAATCGTAAAGTTTGGAGCTTTCTTGGCGATGGCGAAACGGATGAACCCGAATCTTTGGGCGCGATCGGCATGGCCGGACGGGAAAAGCTGGACAATCTTATTTTTGTGATCAACTGCAATCTGCAGCGTCTGGACGGGCCGGTGCGCGGCAACGGCAAGATTATTCAGGATCTGGAAAGCGAGTTTCGCGGTGCCGGCTGGAACGTGATCAAGCTGGTTTGGGGGCAGCGCTGGGATGCGTTGTTGGCTCGCGATAAAGACGGACTGCTGGTGGCGCGCATGATGTCCTGTGTCGACGGCGATTACCAAACCTTCAAGGCTAAAGATGGCGCCTATGTGCGCGAACACTTCTTTAATACCCCTGAATTAAAAGCCATGGTTTCCGATTGGTCGGATCGCGATATTTATGAACTTAATCGCGGCGGGCACGATCCGGTTAAAGTTTTTGCCGCATTCCATGCAGCGGTAAATCACAAGGGACAACCCACCGTTATTTTGGCTAAAACCATTAAAGGTTACGGTATGGGCGATTCGGGAGAAGCCCAGAACATATCCCATCAACAGAAAAAAATGAGCCCGAGCTCGTTAAGCAACTTTCGCAGCCGCTATGCATTGCCGGTGACTGATGAAGAGTTGAACGATCTGCCTTATCTGACTTTTCCGGAAGGCTCAAAAGAACTGGCGTATATGCAGAAACGCCGTAGCGAACTGGGCGGCCATTTGCCGGCCAGAAGAGCAAAATCTTATGCCTTGGATGTGCCGGTATTGAGCGATTTCAAGCCGTTGCTGGAAGCCAGCGGCGAAGGCCGCGAAATTTCAACTACCATGGCTTTCGTACGTCTGCTTAATATTCTGGTCAAAGATAACAATATCGGCAAACGTGTCGTGCCGATTGTTCCCGACGAATCGAGAACTTTCGGTATGGAAGGCATGTTCCGTCAACTGGGCATCTGGTCGCAAGTCGGGCAGTTATATACCCCGCAAGATGCCGATCAATTGATGTTTTACAAGGAAGACAAACACGGCCAAGTCTTGCAGGAAGGTATTAATGAGGCGGGCGGTTTGTGCGACTGGATTGCGGCGGGCACCTCGTATTCGACCCATAACGTGCCGATGATCCCGTTCTTT
Source organism: Methylobacter sp. (assembly GCA_036561065.1). Taxonomy (GTDB): domain Bacteria; phylum Pseudomonadota; class Gammaproteobacteria; order Methylococcales; family Methylomonadaceae; genus Methylobacter_A. The sequence goes on from DATBQC010000226.1 coordinate 7,078, forward strand.
ATTTATTATTCGATGTTCGGTTTTCAACGGGTTGGCGATTTAATCTGGGCGGCCGCCGATCAACGCACCCGAGGCTTTTTAATGGGCGGTACGGCGGGCAGAACCACGCTGAACGGCGAAGGTCTGCAACATGAAGACGGGCACAGTCATTTGATGGCGGCAACCGTTCCCAATTGTGTGTCCTATGATCCGACTTATGCGTATGAATTGGCGGTGATTATTCAAGACGGTTTACGACGCATGTATGTCGAACAGGAAGACGTGTTCTATTACATCACCGTCATGAACGAAAACTACGTTCATCCTGCAATGCCTAAAGGCGTGGAGTTGGATATACTCAAAGGTATGTACAGCTTCAAGAAAGGCGCTAAAAAGAAAGCGCCGCGCGTGCAGCTATTAGGTTCTGGAACGATTTTCCGTGAAGTCGAAGCGGCCGCTGAATTATTAAGCAAGGACTGGGGTGTGGAAGCCGATTTATGGAGCTGCACCAGCTTTACCGAACTGGCCAGGAATGGTCAATTCTGTGAGCGCTGGAATCGCCTGCATCCCACCGAAACGCCCAAGCAATCGCATGTCGCGCATTGTCTTGCCAAAGCGGAAGGTCCGGTCATCGCGGCAAGCGATTACACCCGCGCCTTTGCCGAACAGATTCGCAGCCTAATTTCCGCCCCTTATACGGTACTGGGTACCGACGGTTTCGGTCGTTCCGATACGCGCGAAAATCTGCGCCGGTTTTTTGAGGTAGATCGTTACCATGTGACGATTGCGGCGCTCAAGAGTCTGGTAGACCTAGGGCAGTTCGAGGCCGCCAAAGTGGATGTGGCTATTGCCAAATACGGCATAAACCCTGATGCAACGGCCCCTTGGCTAATTTAACGGAAGGACGCAAAATGGCTTCATTGATTGAAATAAAGGTTCCTGATGTCGGCAATGTCGAAAATATCGACGTAGTAGACGTATTGGTTAAACCGGGCGACGAGGTAAAGCTGGAACAAACCCTGGCTATACTTGAAACCGACAAAGCCAGTATAGATTTACCCTCCAGTGCTACGGGTACGGTGCAGGAATTGTTTATCAAGCCCGGCGATAAGGTTTCGGAAGGGAGGTTGATTGCGACGGTATTGGTAAGTGACGAAGCGGTTAGCGAGGCGAAACCGGCAGAACCGGTACAACAAGTTGCAGTACCAGTGGAAAAAGTGCCTGAACCCGTTTCTCAGCCAGCCGCCGCTACGCCTGAACCAAAGCTGGAAATTTCGACTAACAGCGCTCCAACCCACGCGGCTCACGCCACACCAGCCGTCCGGCTTTTTGCTCGCGAACTGGGTGTTGATATACACAAAATAACCGCAGGCAGCGGTCGTAAGGGACGCATTTTAAAAGACGATGTGAAAAACTTCGTCAAAAAAGTTATGGCGGAAGGCGTAGGACAAGGCGGCAGCGGAATCCCTGCCATGCCTGCCGTCGATTTCTCCCAATTCGGCGAAATTGAAGAGCAAAAACTCAGCAAGATCAAACGGCTGACAGGGCAAAACTTAAGCCGCGTGTGGCTGAACTTGCCGATGGTTACCTACCATGACGAAGTGGATATTACCGAAATGGAGGCGTTCCGCGTTGCGCTGAATGCCGAAAAATCCAAGGATGACATCAAGATCACAGGCCTGATATTCATCATCAAGGCGCTGATTGCCTCGATGGAACAGTTTCCGCAATTCAATGCATCGCTGTCTGCCGATGGCGAAAGATTGATCTTCAAGAAATATTTCAATATCGGCATTGCGGTCGATACGCCCAATGGCCTGGTAGTACCGGTTCTGCGCGACGTGAACCGTAAAGGCATTAATGAATTATCTGCCGAATTGGCTGAAAAAAGTAACAAAGCCCGTCTGGGCAAGTTGATGCCTGCCGAAATGCAAGGCGGCTGCATCACTATTTCCAGTCTTGGCGGTATTGGCGGTACATCTTTTACGCCGATCGTCAATGCCCCTGAAGTGGCGATACTCGGTGTTACCCGCGCCAAAATGCAGCCGGTTTGGGATGGCAATGAATTTATACCGCGTCTGATGTTGCCGCTCGATTTGACTTACGATCATCGAGTAATTGACGGTGCAGAAGGTGCGCGTTTCATGGCAGCCGTTAAACAGTATTTGGGCGATATTCGCCGCCTGCTACTTTAACTTTACTTTAATCAGGAAGAAGAATATGGATGCCAATCCAGCGGTTAATGAGTCTGCCATACATGCGGAAGTTCTGGTACTGGGCGGCGGCCCCGGCGGTTACACGGCAGCATTTCGCGCCGCCGATTTAGGCAAGCAGGTGGTACTGATAGAGCGCTATCAGGCGCTTGGCGGCGTGTGTCTTAACGTCGGCTGCATTCCGTCCAAAGCCCTGTTGCATGTCGCGCAGATCGTTCACGAAGCCGAAGAGTTCGAGCAACACGGCCTCAGCTACGGTAAACCGAGCTTCGATATAGACAAAATTCGCGGCTGGAAAGAAAGCGTGTCCAAGGGATTAAGCGATGGTCTTGCCCGATTGGTAAAACAGCGCAAAATAACTTTAGTCCAGGGACTTGGTAGTTTTACTTCAGCCAACACTGTCGAGGTGCAAACCGAATCCGGAGTTAAAAGCATCAGCTTTGATCAGGCCATTATTGCAGCCGGATCGCATCCGACTAAAATTCCGGTTTTCCCGAATGACGACCCGCGTTTATGGGATTCGACCGATGCGTTGGAGTTAAAAGAAATTCCCAAAAAACTGTTGATCGTTGGCGGCGGCATCATCGGCCTGGAAATGGCGACGGTTTATCATGCCTTGGGATCTGAAATCAGCGTGGTCGAACTGATGGATCAGATCATTCCAGGCTGCGATAACGACCTGGTTACCCCGTTGTACCGACGCATTAAAAAACAATATAAAAACATCTGGTTGGAAACCAAGGTGGCTTCTATTGAAGTCGACAAAAAAGGTCTTAAAGTCGGTTTCGAAGGCAAGGGCGCTCCTGAATCGGAATTGTTTGATGCGGTCTTGGTCGCCGTAGGGCGCAGGCCCAACGGCAAGCTGATCGGCGCAGAATTGGCAGGGGTTAATGTCGATGAGGCCGGTTTTATCGCTGTCGATAAACAGCAGCGCACCAACGTGCCGCATATTTTCGCTATCGGCGACATAGCCGGAAACCCGATGCTGGCGCATAAAGCATCGCACGAAGGCAAGGTTGCGGCCGAAGTGGCGGCCGGTCACAAAGCCGGATTCGATGCTTTGACTGTCCCCGCTGTTGCTTATACCGATCCGGAAATAGCCTGGATGGGGCTGACCGAGAATCAGGCCAAACAACAGGGTATAGACTATGACAGAGCTGTTTTCCCTTGGGCTGCCAGCGGACGCTCATTAAGCTTGGGACGCAAGGAAGGCTTGACCAAAATACTTTGCGAAAAGGAAAGCGGTAGGATACTCGGCGCAGGCATGGTTGGCCCTAATGCCGGCGAGTTGATTGCCGAAGCGGTGCTGG
>DATBQC010000227.1:0-1776 GCA_036561065.1 Methylobacter sp.
ATGCGGAGGGTTCGCCGCTCCCTTCCCCTTCACTTCGTCAGTGTAAGTTTGTAGTGCTAACTCAAGGAAATTCTGATTTTGATCCCTCGTGTTATTAAGAAATGCCATGACCCCATTTCTAATTTGTTGACGGTTATCATCTGTAATTTTTACATCTAGTCCAGGAAGGAAAACCGAAAGGTCTTCTTTAGACTTTTCCCAATCATCGAAGAACCGCTCTACCCGAGCTCGCATGTCGGGCCCAAAAGCGTTTACCATTGCCTTCATATTGGACGTGCCTAGCTCGACAGCTTCAACCTCGATCCAATCTATGTTGTAGAGGAGCTGCTTGCAGCTATCCGCAAAGTCCCGCAAGGAAGTGGCCTCCCCGAAAACACGATCGACCGTTTCCATCCAATTTTCGAAATACGAAAACCGCCACCGCGAGGCCAAGATAATAGCGGTGAGCAATAGCGAAGAACGAGGAATCCCAGCGAATCGCCGATCTATAGATTCAACAAGTAACAGATAAAAGCGACGATCGCCATTGATAAAAAGTTTGTGGCGCACCAGTATCGCCCGGAAAACTTTCCCGCTATCTACGCGGAAAGTTACATCGTCTCCAGTAAGAGCCCGGCTATTCAAGGCTCTTACAATATCAGATTCAACCTTATGCAACCATGGAATGGGTTTTTTGCTTTCGCCCTGGAGTAGTTCATTTAGCTTGCCCCATGTCGTATTTGGAGCTTGATCCCAAGACACAGGCAAAACAAGACCTAAGGTGGCAAAAAAGACAGACGTTCCGACGACTGAAGCCTCATCAGGTATGTTGTCTAATTTCTTTTCACCAACTCCTTTTACGGTAATTTCAAACGTGATCTGCGATGGCGTTTCATTCTTGACATCATTGCCGCGAGCCAATCCAAATGCGTTCGCAATGTGCTTGGCAGCCAGAGCTATGTTGCTGTTATATGCCGATGGATCATCCTTCTCATGTCCAACGGTGTAAAGACATTTATAATTACAAAAATCCTTCAAAAATTTACCAAGTGTTGAGTGGAACCAAAAGTTTACTTCCTCTGTTGACACTGTTACATCTTTCGGCACCAAAACTCGATCGAGGATAGGTATTGGCGTATTTTGATTATCTTTTAGGACAATCGGAAGCTTATCGTCGGGCACATCATATAGTCCCATGATTCGTCTGTCCGGCGAGCCCATATGTAATTGAGAAAAAGTCCCAATTTCGTATCCACAGTATACACTCTGATCTCCAGTGAATATAACGATCAGCCAATCTTTTTCACGTAGACCTGTGTCAATTATCGGCTTCCAAGCTTGACCGGCCGGGATGTCTTTCGCGTCGAGAAATGCGCTCAGCGCGCGCTTGCCCTCTCCTTTGCTGGCCAAAAAATAAAACTGTTCGCTCAACGCTTCGCCAATTATTTTGTCATCATGATGATAACTAATGAACGCTGACGAGTCCGCCATCTGCGCCTCCTTTGAGCAAGAACCGAGCGTCGAAATTCTCCACAAGCCGCATTTATGTCCAAAAAACTAGCATGCCCTACCGCATTGAGCAAGATTGGACCTAAGTCGGGCTTCGGCAGGGTGGCCATGCACGAACGCGGCGAGATCGTCGAACGTAGCTTCGCCCATGTCGTGGAGCGCGAACTTCGATCTTGCCGAAATGCACCGGCCGCGCTGCGGCGGCCACTAGGGGTCAGGGAACTAAACCGCTCGCGCGGTAGGTTTCGCGGCGAGAGCTTGCGCGAGGCGCATTTGAGGCCGGCATAA
>DATBQC010000228.1:0-2010 GCA_036561065.1 Methylobacter sp.
GCGTTATTGATGAACGCGTTTAAGTCGTCGCCGATAACTTCGGCCATACAGGTGGTCGAGACGGCAATGATCTCCGGTTTATACAAGGCTTTGGCGTTTTCCAAGCCGGCCATCATATTTTTCTGACCGCCGAAAACCGCCGCATCTTCGGTCATCGAGTCGGAAACACAGGCGACAGGCTCTTTGAAATGACGGTTGAAATAGCTGCGGAAATAAGCGACGCAACCTTGCGAACCATGAACGTAAGGCATGGTCTTTTCAAAACCCAGTGCGCACAATACAGCGCCTAGAGGTTGGCAGGCTTTAGCCGGGTTTACGGTTAACGCTTCACGGTTAAAATTGAGTTCTTGGTATTCCTTGGTGGTTGACCACTGAAACACTTCATCAATTTTTTCCTGAGGGTGACGCTCTTCGTAAGCTTCACGTTTGTTTGCCAAGCTTTCCTTATATTCGTCGTTACGGAATAAGGGGTAACTCGGTTGTATGTTTTCGACTTCTTGACTCATGATAATCTCCTACGCGCCACTAATCTGTGGACGACGGTTGAAGGAGTAGGAGCGGCTTGAGGGGGAGATCCGCTCCTACACAAAATTAAGCGCTTGCAGCGACCGCTACGTCTGAACTTTCAGCTGTTTTCCAAGGTGCTTTCACCTGTTTCCAGCAAGGATTATTCAGTGTCATATCCATATCTCGTGCAAAGATGGCAAAGCCGTCATAACCGTGATAAGGGCCGGAATAATCCCAGGAGTGCATTTGACGGAACGGAATGCCCATCTTTTGGAAAATGTATTTTTCCTTGATGCCGGAACCGATCAAATCAGGCTGGACTTTCTTAACAAACTCTTCAAACTCATAGCCGGTCACGTCGTCATAGATCAACGTCGCATTGCCCATTTCTTTGATGGTGCGGTCATAGTCATCGTTGTGACCGAATTCATAACCGGTACCGACCACTTCCATACCCAAATCTTCGTACGCACCGATCACATGGCGCGGACGCAAGCCGCCGACATAGAGCATCACGCGTTTGCCTTGCAGGCGTGGTTTGTATTTGGCGATAACCGCATCGTATTCAGCTTGATATTTGGCGATAACTTTTTCAGCGCCCGCTTGAATCGTTTCATCGAATAACGCAGCAATCTTGCGTAACGATTCGGCAATTTTGGTAGGTCCGAAGAAGTTGTACTCGATCCAGGGGATTTTGTATTTTTCTTCCATGTGCCGCGCAATGTAGTTCATTGAGCGGTAGCAATGGATCAAATTCAGTTTCACCTTGGGCGTTTTTTCCATTTCGGCAATCGTGCCGTCGCCGGACCATTGGGCAACGACGCGCAAGCCCATTTCTTCCAGTAAAGTACGCGAAGCCCAGGCATCGCCGCCGATGTTGTAGTCGCCGATCACCGCGACATCATAAGGCGTAGTGGCAAAGCTATCGTCGCCGTCACGGTTTTCCAATACCCAGTCGCGAATCGCATCGTTAGCAATGTGATGGCCCAGCGATTGGGAAACGCCACGGAAACCTTCGCAACGAACCGGTACCACAGGTTTATTGATTTCTTTATTGGCTTTTTTGGCGACCGCTTCAATATCGTCGCCAATCAAACCGATTGGGCACTCTGATTGAATACTGATGCCTTTGTTTAATGGAAACAATTCTTCGATTTCAAGCATGATTTTGGCCAGTTTTTTATCGCCGCCGAAAACAATGTCTTTTTCCTGAAAATCGGAAGTAAAGTTCATCGTGCCGAAAGTATTGATACCGGTAGTACCAACATAATAGTTACGACGACCGGCGCGGGAATACTGTCCGCAGCCGACCGGGCCGTGCGAGATATGGATCATATCTTTAATCGGGCCCCAAACCACGCCCTTGGAACCGGCGTAAGCGCAACCGCGAATGGTCATTACGCCGGGCTGGGACTTGCGGTTTGAAGTAATGCATTTATTCGATTTTTCCAGGGATTGATCGTTAACCGTTAAATGTTTAGCGCGATCTTTCCTTGCTTGTTC
>DATBQC010000229.1:0-1951 GCA_036561065.1 Methylobacter sp.
AGCTACACGTCTGCTTCACGATTTGCTTATCGACTTCAATACCATTGAAATGGCGGCCCAAACACGGCTGGATGGGCTGGAGCTTTTAAGCCCGAGCGTTCATGACATTGAAGACTATCTTCGCTCCAGGCTGATTAAAGCCGGCTTCCCGAAAGAAGACAATGACAAGAAAATCTTGAGCGTATTGATCTCAATCGAAAAGGAATTCACGATTGGTTATTGGACGGTGCTTAAGGAGCTAACCAAGCGTGATGTCGGCTGGTTTCAAGGGAAGAATGTGGCATTGACGATCCAGCGCTGCATTAAAGGGTTAGGCAATATTATTGTTAGCCATTTTATTATGGGGATGCCGATACCCGACTGGGTATGGATAGATTTACATTCGCTTTACAGCCTGAGCGTAAAAATAAAAAACAGCACGACCAAGGTCAGCAACGGTGCAGGCCAGTCCAATAAAGCCAGCACCCCCGAAGACTGCTATCGGCAAATCCTCTTGCTCAGCCTTGCCGATCCGACCGGATTAATGCAAAAGGAAATTTTGTTGGCTTATGGTTTTATAGAAACGATAGGTTCGTTGGTTGAACTAAAAAAAGAGCCGGTGAAGGATCAGCAAATACAGAGCATTGTCTTAACGGACGAGGACAAAGCGCCGCATTACCAGTATGAAGCCGGCGCTAAAAACGATTCAGTCATGCTGTATTTGGACTTTAGCAAATTGTTCAAGGCGTTTAAGCAGAAAGGAAAATTGATTAATGCGGCGGAGGCAAGGTTCAGCTCGATGCATGTGTTGAATAATAATATCGAAAAACCCTCGGCGGAACTGCTCGATTATCTTGAGCAGAGGTGGATGGGAGTTGATCTGCAGGGTATTCCCTTTTTTAGTGACAGAGCGGATCGATACATTGCTGTGGGTCTTGAGTCTACGCATGAACTGCAAAATGCGCTGGAACCCGGCGGTGAAAAAGATCTGGAGTTTCTCGTTCAATCGGCGTCTGACAGATTATTGTCAGGCGTATTTACAAAAACGGGAGTCCTATCGGTAGGAAGCCTAGTCAGCTTTAGAAAAGCCGATAGTCCCGAGCATAAGCGTTCATTAGGGATAGTCAATAAGGTCGTTGTCGACAAGCAAAGCGGAAGAATTAACTTTGGTATGCAATTATTGGCTCACCAATCCATTGCAGTCACCTATGTTCAGTTGGACGAGGCGGGGAAGGATGCGCCGCAGAAAGGCCTGTTTTACAGTGCGAAGGAACTGGAAAATGAAAAAAACTACATTATTACCGACACTTTTATGCTGAAAGATAGCGATATTATTCGAATATTTATGAGCAATGAAGATTTTCCTGTTGCCTTGAGCAACAGGAAAAACGTTGGCTTGGGTTACTGGCAGTTTGAATGCCGACGAGTAGCGGAAAAGGGCAAGGCGGCGGTAGCGCAGGCAAAAAAAGGCTATGATTTCATTTAAATAACGCATGTCTTTGAAAAATATCGTTATATGCATATAGCACTTGAAAAGTTTTTTTATCGTGGTAAGTTGGCGTGTCAAGTTGATTGGTGGCGATGAAATGTCTACTTTATTAAGTGGACATCTGAATAAGGCTGAGGGTACGGGCTCATAGAGAGAGTGTTTGTGTATATGAGTTATCGGGGGAATCAGGTAATATGCTTTAAGCAGAAACCTAAATATAAAAAAAACTACAATTGTGAGGATAAGAAATGAGTAATGAAGAAAACGCTAAAAAGTCTGTAGATGCAGCTAAAGAAACGGCCGGCAAGCTGTTTTCCACGTTGATGGACTTAAAAGAAAAAAGCCCAAAAGTATTTTTTGGTGCCATTGGCGGCATCGTCGTCCTGCTGCTGATCATCATGATGAGCGGTGGAGATACAGGTGTTATGCCCAAGACTCAGTCTAAGAGCCTCGTTTCCGGGCAGCGGTATGTTTTGAAAAACC
>DATBQC010000230.1:0-3972 GCA_036561065.1 Methylobacter sp.
TTAGCCAGAGCTTCATTGACCAACGCTATTGCACAGCTTGAGGAATTCAAAAAAATCGACTTTCAAAATGAGGACATGACCAGCAAGTTGATGGCCGAGACACGGGATCGACAAAATCTTTACATGGCCAATGTCGAAAACTTTCAGGCCAGTCGCCGGGTTTTTGGTGTTCAAGCCCAGGCGCTTATTGATTCATTCGCCAAAGAAAAAGTCGATGACATCATCAAAACAACCAAGCATGACATGTCCAAGAGTTTGACTACCTATGGCATGAAGCAAAACATCCGTAAATTGTTTGATGAGCTGCGCGATCTGTTGCAGGATGCCGTCGATATTACCAATGAGACCCGGCGTTTGGTCAAAGCGATACATAAAAAATTCAAGGACGAATACGGCTTTAAGGAGATTGAACCGCAGCTGTTTTCGATCAAACAATATCAGATCGAGCTGGAACAGATTTTTGATGAAGGCGAAGCCTTCCGTTCCAGCGCCAAAACCACGATGTCGGAACAAAGCATAGTCATCAACAAGCTTTACAGCACGCTGATCGCCAAGGCCAGAAACATACTCAGACAGGCGAATGCAGACGCTACAACATGGAGTAACGGCGTGTTAACGCCTTTGATGCATCAAATTAAGGATCATAAAAAACAAATCGAAGGCCGCCTGCAAATGCTGAGGAAAATTAACGAATCAAAAGGCAGCATTCATGAAAACATTGCCAGCCTTGAAGCGGAACTGGAACCGTTAAAACGGCAACGTGACGAATTGGCTACCATCATTAACGCGATGCAGCTGGATGTGAATAATTAAGGCTCAAAACAGCCTAATAGAACACTGATTAGACGGATTTGCACTGGTTTCAAAAAGTCCGACAAAGTTCGTTAAGTGCCTAAAATACTTTAATAACCATGCCGGACAAAACAACATGCTCCGTCCGGCTGATGCTTTAGCTTTGAGTTTTTTCTTTCCTGAAAATCAAATCCCATACCCCATGCCCTAAGCGCAAGCCACGTTGCTCAAACCGGGTTAACGGCCGGTATTCCGGGCGTTCACAATAGTCACCTGTAGGGCTCGCATTGCTGACGCCTGCTCCCGACGACAATATTTCCAGCATGTGTTCGGCATAATTTTGCCAATCCGTCGCAGCGTGAAAATAGCCGTTTGGCTGTAATTTCCTGGCTAATAATTCCACAAAACTGGGGCGGACGATACGTCGTTTATGATGCTTCTTTTTCGGCCACGGATCGGGGAAGAACAAATGCACACCGGACAAGCTGTTATCGGCAATCTTGTGTTCAATAATATCAATCGCATCGTGGCAATAGATTCTGACGTTGGTCAGGCCTTGTTGATCCAGCAGCAGCATTAAATGCCCGACACCCGGCCTATGCACTTCAATGCCGATATAATCGTTTTCGGGATTAGCCGCCGCCATCTTCGCCAAGCTGTCGCCGGTACCGAAACCTATTTCAACAATCAATGGCGCTGAACGACCGAAAACTTGGCTGAAATCATAGTCGGCATCAGGATCGAGACAATACCTGTCCCAATGATTATCCAGAGCCAATTGTTGGCCTTGGGTGATGCGTCCTTGTCGACGGATAAAACTGCGGATTCTGTGCGTGGGTGTTTGTTCGGTAGAAAGCATAAAAATACTATGATCAGGGGTAGGAGCGGGATAAGCGTCAACTTAAATAGAAAGCCGGTTTATTTAACAAAAAAACTAAGTAGATTGATGTGTCACCACGAAGACACGAAGTTCACGAAGAAGAATCAAAGTAAAAACTTCGTGTTTCGTGGTGATATGTTTTTTAGTTGATGTTTATGAGTAGATGGCGGCGCTACGCAATTAAAAAAACAAGCCGTCTATCGGCGATGAGGCGGAAGCGAAACGCTTGCGCGGCATGCGTCCCGCCAAAAATGCTTCCCTGCCGGCTTCGATGCCTTTGCGCATGGCCGAAGCCATTAGTATTGGATTTTTAGCGGCGGCAATCGCAGTATTCATCAACACTCCGTCGCAACCCAGCTCCATCGCAATGGCGGCATCGGAAGCCGTACCGACGCCGGCGTCGACCAAAATCGGCACCTTGGCATTTTCAACAATGGTTCTTATGTTATAGGGATTACGGATACCCAAGCCGGAACCAATCGGCGCAGCCAGTGGCATGACTGCAACGCAACCAATTTCTTCCAACCTTTTGGCGGCAATCGGGTCGTCATTGGTATACACCATCACATCAAAGCCGTCTTTGACCAGCAGTTCGGCGGCGATATAAGTTTCCGCCACATCGGGGAATAATGTAATTTGATCGGCCAATACTTCCAGCTTGACTAAGTTGTGTCCGCCGAGCAGTTCGCGACCCAGGCGACAAGTTCTTACCGCGTCTTCGGCGGTATAACAACCGGCGGTATTGGGTAGGATGGTGTATTTATCAGGCGAAATCACGTCCAGCAAATTAGGCTCGCCGGGATTCTGACCAATATTGGTGCGGCGTATCGCTACCGTCACGATTTGAGCGCCGCTGGCCTCGATAGCCAGGCGGGTTTCTTCCAAATCCTTGTATTTGCCGGTACCGACCAGCAATCTTGAATGATAGGACACGCCTGCAATCACAAACGAATCATCCTGACCGCCGCCAATTGCATGGACAATTTCCAGGCGATCTCCAGCCTGTAATATCTGCGTACCGTATTGCTGAAACGGCAAAATTTCCTTATTCAGTTCAATCGCAATTTTTTTGCCGGTTAAGCCCAACTCGGCAACCACATCGGCAACTTTGCTGTTTTCAGCGCAGTCGCGGGTTTCGCCGTTCACATAAACCATCATCTGCTTAAACTCCGGCTGGTGTCCACGGCTCTGCGTTTTTGCACCGCTTGAGCCAGCTCTCTTAATAACGGAACGGTATCGTCCCAGGACAAACAGGCATCGGTAATGCTTTGGCCGTAAACTAGCGGCTGGCCTTCAACAACCTTTTGGCTACCTGACTTCAGATGGCTCTCGATCATCACACCCATAATCCGATGGTCGCCGTTGGCAATTTGTTGGGCGACATCGTCGCCGACGATCAACTGCCGCTGACATTGTTTCAGGCTATTGGCATGACTGAAATCGATCATGATATTCGGCTTTAATTCGGCATTGACCAAACCTTCGGCGACCTGCTCCACGCTGACCGCATCATAATTAGGACGATCATTACCGCCTCTTAAAATGATATGCACGTCTTCATTGCCGGTGGTTGAGAAAATAGCCGAATGGCCTGCTTTATTCAGCGAGATGAAATGGTGCGGGCTCATCGCTGCACCTATCGCATCAATGGCAATTTTGATCGTGCCGTCGGTGGAATTTTTAAAGCCGATAGGGCAGGACACGCCAGAAGCCAGCTCACGGTGTCCCTGGCTTTCGGTGGTTCTGGCGCCGATTGCGCCCCAGGCGATCAAGTCGGAAATATATTGCGGCGTGATTAAATCCAGATATTCGGTTGCGGCCGGAACGCCCGCTTCATTCACGTCCAGCAACAAGCGTCTGGCGATGCGCAGGCCTTTGTTGATATTAAAACTGGAATCCAGGTCAGGGTCGTTAATCAGGCCTTTCCAGCCCACCGTAGTGCGCGGCTTCTCAAAATAGACCCGCATCACAATGACCAGATCATCTTCCAGCTCGTCTTTGACTGCTTTCAACAGTCGGGCATATTCATGTGCCGCGATCGGGTCATGAATGGAACAAGGCCCTACCACTACAACCAGCCGATCATCAAGACCGCCCAAAACCTTGTGGATGTCCTGCCGGGCCAGTGCGGTCGTTTGCGCCGCAGCCTCGCTAATCGGCATTTCAGTATGAACCTGAACTGGGGCTATGACTTCCTTAGTCCCGCAAATTCTCAAGTCATCAGTGTTATATTTTGTATGCATGAAAGCTATCAACCCATTACAGGATTATTATCAGAATTTATTATTTTAACCGATTTT
>DATBQC010000231.1:0-1880 GCA_036561065.1 Methylobacter sp.
TATTGCCGGCAGGATGGCTCCCAGTGATGTTTGCCGCCGCAACCTCTGCGTCGGCCAATTACGCAAAAACGTATTTGGAGGAAAATCCGGCCGCAACTGCCGCTGTTATCAGCTCCCTCATTTCGATGATAAGCCAATTCAAGATTCCATTGACCGATTTGTTTTCCGCAGTATTGAAAGCAACCCCCTTTTTGCGTAGGGAGGGCTATATCGACGAAGGACGGGTATATCGGCTTCAGTTCAGAATGCTATCGGCCGACCTCGAAGAAATTTATCCCTCACCGGTTTTATCCGCAGATGGAAGAAAGGCGATCAAAAGCGCCCTTGCCAGGATAAACGGATTTCTCGCCGGCATGGATCGCGGTAAAGCCAAAATGTATGAGTCGGCTCGGAAGGAGTTAGCCGAAATCATTAAGGTCCTCTCACAGCAAAAAAGTTCACATGATGTTTTTCAGCATGGGGAGAACGGCGACCCGGAAATCGCCAAGCGAATAGATGAATCCACCGAACAACTGGTTCAAACCTGGAGGGATCGGGAGCTAACCGACATTGCGAACTTGACGAAGCTATTCATGAATAGGGCGAGGCAACATAGCGTTGATCCAAAAAACGATCCGCCAACGCTGGTGTTTCATGGGGAAAATGAAATGGAAAAATGGCTCTTGGCCAAATCAATTTCCAAAGCCCTGGGAGTCGAATTGCTTGAAGTGCACTTAAAGGAGGTGAAACAATCCTCCGACAACGGAGGAAAAATCGAGCTCTTGAGCGCCATCGATAAAAAAATAGCAAAAATAAATACGCTGGGGGCAATACTATTTGTGCACGGACTGGAAGATGGCGATCTTGATCTCGTGCCAAACAAAAATAAATTGCCCATCATTTATTCTACCTATCTTGATGGAGTTGAGTCCGAATATCACCCCTATGCCGTGCATATTCCCGTTCAAGATCACAGGAACGACCTTCAAAATTTCTTGTTCGAAAAGCTCCTTGATGATGTCGATGAAAAATATACTAAGGCGAAGATAGAAATCGCTTGCCAGGGATTTATCGATCACATCATTAAAGCGCTGGCATCAAATCCACGCGTTCCCATCGGCAAGATAAAGAGGATCATAGAAGATGGTTTCATTGAATATAAAGGCGCCATCGATATGCACGGAAAAATCACAGAGGAAGACGCGGCTTGTGTGCATGCGATAATTGACTATACGTTCAAGCCGGAAAAGGGCAAGGAGCCGGTGGGGAAAAGCAAGAGCGAATAGCGCTTTCCAACAGAAGTAATCAATCAGTGCGAAAACGAGGAAACTAAAGCAATCGCACTGAAAGGGCTGTCATCCCTCATACGGTGGACGGCAGCGTAACGGGTTGTGTAATTTATAGAATCAATGCAACCCAGTTGCGAAATCTGAACTGCCATATCGAAGCGAAAACAACAACGCAATATCATCTCGGATAGGCAAGCCGTTCGCCATTACCTCGATCCTTACAACGAAGTTCCAATGCGTCTCGTGTGGCATGAAACAGCGGAGCAGATCATCTAATCGGTTGGGCGATTTTGTACACGAATTAGTGACTCTGGTCATTGGCAGCCTACCCGTGAAGGGGCGTGTCCCGCCTGGGAGGCGCATGCGGTGCTGAGGACATGATGCTTTTCGCCGACGGGAAGGTGGAATGGGTGGTTAGTCGTTAGTCGGTGGGATGCGCCTCGGGCTTTCCCATCCTACAACTACAAAAAACTACGCCGCCAACCGCACCGCCGCGCGGCAACCGTCGAGCAGGAAGCTCAGGCCGATTACCAGCACCAGTTCACCTTCTGCGGAACGCGCCGTGCCGGCAATTCCCGGCACATTCAAAGCCGTCATCGGCTTGATGACCAG
>DATBQC010000232.1:0-7185 GCA_036561065.1 Methylobacter sp.
AGACTTGCTCGATAGCCTGGTAAAAAAGAAAGGCCTGTTTAGTTTTTATGTGGACGGCCATCATGAATGTTGCGACATCCGCAAAGTCGAGTCATTAAAACGCAAACTGCCTCAGTTGAATGCCTGGATTACCGGCCAACGCAAAGATCAAAGTCCGGATACCCGGCAAGATATTCCTGAAGCGCAAATAGACGGCGAATTTTCCACCGCCGGACATCCCTTGATTAAATTCAATCCGCTGGTCAACTGGAGCCTGGCGCAAGTCTGGGATTATATTGAAGCCTATCGGGTTCCTTATAACGAACTGCATGACAAAGGCTTCACCAGCATAGGCTGCGAACCCTGCACCCGCGCCATTTTGCCGCATGAACATGAAAGAGCCGGACGCTGGTGGTGGGAAGCGGGAGCTCAAAAAGAATGCGGCCTGCATGCCGGAAATGTCAAAGATAACGGTATTTCCTGACACTGATTTGTAAAACTCCGGACTTGATCCGACAATTGCCAAAATTAGTCTCAATGGCGGCGTTTCGTATGGGTATATCAAAACGGTATCCTGGCGACAAACGGCCAAAAATGGTTATTGAGAGATTGGTTATCTTTACGCCATTTATTAAAAAATGCGAACAGGATTTGAAACACAAATGCAGCCTACTTTTCATATTAGTTCATGTAGGTGTTCATCCGTATTGTATATTCAGTTTGAAATGGTTTAATGAAGCCGGACACCTCTAAAGGCAGAATTTATACTGCCCATAGGGGTGCCCATGAGTAACTAAAAAAATACAATCGGCCTAAATATAGTCTGAAATTCAAACAGGATGCTGCCAAGTTGGTGCTTGAAAAAGGTTACAGCCGGCAGCAAGAGGCCGACCATTTGGGCATATCGCCAAGCGCTTCCTTAACGTCGCCACCCATCGACTTGATGCGTATACCACACTATCAGGGGCGGGCGGCGCCCCACACGATGTGCCTAGTTTACCTATGACTTTCTAACTACACTCTGGAAGGAGGAAACCATGCGTTACTTACAACTCACTCTCATGAGTCTCTGTATCATGTTGGCGGCATCCGTCGCCATGGCGAAGGACAATAAGACAGAGAAACCAATGGACCCGCAAGCGATGATGGAGGTCTACACCAAGCTGGCCGCGCCGGGCGAGCAGCACAAGCAATTGGCAAGCCTTGCGGGAAACTGGACAACTAAAACCAAGGAATGGATGGAGCCCAACAAGCCACCGGTGGAATCGACCGGCTCCGCGGAAATGAAGATACTGCTGGACGGGCGCTTTCTTCAGCAGGAATTGACCGGTCAAATGATGGGGCAGCCATTCTCCGGGATCGAGATTACAGCCTATGACAACTTGCTCAAGCGGTATGTGACGAGTTGGATGTCTACTATGGGTACCGGGATCTTCACGATGGAAGGCACTGCGAGCACAGACGGCAAGACCATCACCTTGAAGGGCCAGCACGCCGAACCGGGCGGTGGATACATGAAGCATCGCGCTATCTGGAAGATCGTGGATAGCAATACCCAGACGTTCGACATGTACGGGGCTCATCCCGGCGAAAAGGAATGGAAGATGATGGAGATGACGTACACGCGGAAGTAGGAGTCCCTACGTTGAGACAAAACCATCGGGCACTTGCAGCGGGCGTCTCGAGCCCCTGGCCGACGACGGGAAGGCAACCATGCCGCTTCAGCCCGCCTGCTGGCCCGGGACCCGGATTGCATTGATGGACAAGTTCGGCACGCCCTGGAGCGACCATGGTGAAAATTTGCCGGTAGCCTTTACAGGCAGGAACAAGAATCATGGCTCATTCGATCATTTACCAGTACGAAGCCCAACACTTTTCGGCGCCGTTCTCAGTTCTACCCATTGCTGGCGGATGACCTGTAAAGAGTTGAGGTCAGCTTCTAGCTATTAAGTGGACGTTCCTTTAGTCCCAGTAGGAAAACATCCACTCACGTTCAGCTACATCTTTTGCCTAAGTGCTCGCGCAAGAATTCGATAAAGCGTTGCGTCTTGGCCGGTAACAATCGCGTCTCGGTCATCGCGTAGACGGGGGTTGTCGGTCCCTCCCAATCGGGAAGAATCCGACGCAACTTCTCGTGTGCCACGTCTTCGGCGACGATTTCCTCAGGCAGAATGGTGATCCCAAGATCGAGTATGGCCAGTCGCCGGATCAAGCCAACGCTATTCAGTTGAAACCGGCCGCCGACAGCTACCTCAACCGACTCATTCGCATTGTGCAATGTCCACGCATTGGCCTTTGCCGTTTTGAATCCGATGCATTCGTGCTGCGCCAAATCGGCTGGATGAGCGGGTTCGCCAAAATTTTCGAGATAGCGTGGCGAAGCGTAGAGATAGCACGCAAAGTTGGCCAACCGACGCGCAATCAGATTCGAGTCCGGTGGGTTACCCATGCGGATAGCGACGTCGAAGGGCTCGGCTACGAGGTCAACCAGTCGAGGCGTCAGGTCAAAATCGAAGCTGATGCCAGGATATTGGCGAGCAAATTCTGCGATCAGTGGCGCCAGATAGATATTGGCAAAATCCACCGGCAGTGAAGCGCGCAATACGCCACTCGGCTGAGCCAACATATCCCCAAGCTGTTCATGGGCTAGTTTCGCCTCATCGACGATACGTTTGCAACGCTCGAAATAAATCTGACCAGCTTCTGTTAACTCGATTTTGCGTGTTGTTCGGTGCAGCAGCCGCAATCCAATGGCTTTTTCCAGGGCACTGATCCGGCGAGATACCGTGGAGTTGGGTATCCCGACTGCCTCAGCGGCTTTCCGAAAGCCTCGTGCTTTGACGACCTCGACGAATAAAGCCATGTCATTTAAAAGTTCCACTAGCATTGCTCCATCAATGGATCAAAGATTTCGATTTTACCTACTTTATCCCGAATTGACTTTGGTAGACAATGCTTTGACACTAAACCACTGAGGAACGCAACATGAGCCAACTTTTTAACCCCGTTCGCATTGGTCGCCATACGCTGCCCAATCGCCTGGTCATGGCACCGATGACTCGGTCCCGCGCTGACGACGACGGAATCCCTAGCGACCTCGTCGCCCTCTATTACGCTCAACGTGCCAGCCCCGGTTTGATCATCACCGAAGGTGTCTTCCCGTCGGCCATGGGCAAAGGCTATGTGCGCACACCGGGGATAGCGACCGATGCCCAAGTTGCCGCTTGGAAGAAAGTGACTGAGGCCGTCCATGCCAAGGGTGGTCATATCTTCATGCAGTTGATGCACTGCGGCCGCATCTCGCATCCGTCGCTGCTGCCTAATGACGAGCAGCCCGTCGCGCCTTCCTCCATCAAGCCTGCTGGTCAGACCTGGACAGCCGGCGGCTTGCAGGACTTTGTCACACCCCGCGAACTCAGCCTGGAGGAGATCGCCGGTGTGATCGATGATTACCGTATGGCCACCCGCCGCGCACTAGAGGCTGGTTTCGATGGTGTCGAGCTTCATACCGCTTCGGGCTATCTGCCTGAACAGTTCCTGTCTTCCGGCAACAACCAGCGCCAGGATCAATACGGCGGCTCTGTCGCCAATCGTGCCCGCTTCGTGCTTGAAGTGCTGGGGGCGATGGTCGCCGAAGCCGACGGAGATCGCGTTGGAATCAAGATTTCCCCGGAAATGAACTTCAACGACATCGTCGATGCCAACCCTCAGGAAACTTATACTCACCTGGTCGATCAACTACGTGAACTCAATCTGGCTTACCTGCACGTCGCACTGTTTGGTGCCAAAGTCGATTACCACGCCCTGTTGCGCCCACGCTTTAACGGTGCTTACCTGATTGGTGGAGGGCTCGACCAGAAGAGTGCTGAAGCCGCGCTGGCCGATGGCCGGACCGACGCGACGGTGTTCGGTAGCGCCTTCCTGGCGAATCCCGATCTTCCCGAGCGATTCCGCCAAGGCGCGCCGCTCAACACCCCTGACAAGAACACCTTCTACTCGCCCGGTGCCCAAGGCTACACCGATTACCCGTTATTGAACGGAACGTACGCTAATTGAGGAATGCCGTCATGAGCAATATCGCCCAACTACACCCCATGAACATCGGCAGCGGCTTTCGCGCTTACTCGCTACGGGGTGGCGAGATGGCCGAACCGATCGACCCCTTTCTCGGCGTCGATCACGCCTGGATCAGTACGCCAACCTTCCAGCCGCATCCCCACGCGGGTTTTTCAGCGGTGTCTTACCTGTTTCTCGATTCGGAAACCGGGATCGATAACCGGGATTCGCTGGGGAACCGTAACCACATTCAGCCAGGCGGTCTCCACTGGACGGCTGCCGGTCGCGGGGTCGTGCATGACGAGGTTCCTGCCGAAATCGGCAAGACCGTGCATATGTTGCAAATTTTCGTCAATCTGGCGGTTGAACGGCAGAACGCCGAACCGTTTGCGTTGAGCATTGAGCCGCGGGACGTACCGATTGTGCAGTTGCCCGGAGTGAAGGTCCACGTACCCCTGGGCTCCTTTGGTGAAGCACGTTCCCCGCTGCATCCACCGACGGAAGTTTGCCTGCTCGATATCTCGCTTGATGAAGGGGCCAATCTGTCAGTGCCAGTCTCGACCGGCCATAGCGCTTTCATCATGCCGATCTTCGGCACACTGGAGATTAACGGCGAATCCTTTGATGCCAACGAACCCAAGCTGCCCGTGTTTCCGGCCCAGGCAAGGTCTCGTGAAATTACGCTGCAGGCGAAGCACGGCAATGCCAAGGTCGTCCTGTTCTCTGGCTTGCCGTTGCGCCAACCGGTGCATTGGCAAGGGTCGTTAGCGTTGGCGTCACCCGAAGCCTTAGCGGAGCGCATTGCCGCTTACCAACGTGGAGAATTTGGTTCGCTTTGACTCATGGGGGCTGGTAAAACAGCCCCGTTCAGGGGCATGTCGATCCGTTTATTTTATTAGGAGAAACCGATGAAATACGAAAAATTTAGTGCTGACAATGCGGTTCTGCTGTTGATCGACCATCAGGTCGGCACCATGCAACTGATCAAGAACATCGACCGCGAGCTTGCTGCCAAACAGTCGATTGCGCTGGCCAAGATGGCGAAGATTCTGAACATGCCGGTCGTCCTCACGTCCAGCCAGGAAAATAACGCCCAAGGCCCGCTTCTTCCGGAAATCGCCGAGATCCTGCCGGAAGCGTACGAGGCACGGGTCAAGCGCCCCGGCGTGGTCAACGCCTGGGCCTATCCGGACTTCCACAAAGCGGTGCTCGCCACCGGGCGCAAGCAACTGATCATGGCTGGTGTGACCACCGACGTGTGCCTCATCTTTCCGGCGATTGACGCTGCGCGTGAAGGCTTTGCCGTGCAAGCCGTGCTGGATGCTTCGGGTTCGCCCAGTGATCTTTCCGAAGAATTCTCGCGTCAGCGCATGCACGATGCAGGCGTTGTGCTCACCGCGACCAACACGCTCATAGCGGAGCTCGCGCAGGACTGGTCGACCCCGACCGGACAACAGCTGATCGGTTTGTTGTTCAGCGATGTGTTTCCGGCCCTTGGCGCCGGCATCGCCTGAGCCAGGCCAAAGACGAACGTATCGTGCAAGACGTATCGATGAACACACTGCAGTCACGATCGGGTGGAGATGACGGGATTGCGCCAGTCATCCCTCCCACATCACCGGACATGCGGTTTTCCGCATCCGGCGGTTGAACCCAGCGATTTAATTCATCGCAAAATCTGATGGTACCCATAAACCCCAACGCCGTAATCGAGCATTGTTCAACACGGTTTGCAGCATCGGACTACGCGCCAATCGCCATACACCCACTGATCCACTGGCTTGGCTTAGATGATACGGTTTCGCTTTCAATCGCCTTAATGCGTTTAATCGGCCGCGCTGGTTGTGCCAGCGTTGCCAGAAGTATTTGCGCATGTGCCGACGTATCCAGCCTTCCACTATCTTTATGCCTCGCCGTTGTTGGCAGATACTAAAGTAGTTCCACCAACCCCGGATATAGTGCTGCCAACGTTTGATGCGTTCTTCCAGTGCTATGCTTTCTTGGGCACTCCACTGACTGCGAACTTGTTCCTTGAGCCTGTCCAGACTGGTTTGAGCCGGTGCTATACAACCGTCGCTATTGATGCGAAACCCCAGGAACTTGCCATTCCAGGGATGTCCGACACCACTCTTGTTAACGTTGACGCGCAGTTTTAGGTGTTTGGCGACAGGCCGTTAAACTGACCAGGGTTCGTTCACCACTACGCTCGCTTCCCACGAAGATAGCAATGTCGTCCGCATAGCGACAGAAGCTTACCCCCACCGTTCCAACTCTTTATCCAAAGCACTCAGGTAGATGTTGGCCAACAGCGGACTCAGAACTTGGGCTAGCGCTTGCTGGATAACTTGGTTGGACGTTGGGTATGCCTAATTTCCTCTCCGCCTTGCGGCTTCGGGATTCTGACTCCACGAGGTGTCCTTGCTGCTTCCGGTTATCTCCTTTCAGATAACAAGCTTTAGCCCATGCCGGGCACACTAGGCTGGATTGAATACAATGAACCCAGCATCGACGGTCATAAGTCTGGGTTTCGCGTCGCATCAAGTGCCTGCTTTTGGTGCTCTCGGCAATTGCTCTTGCATTGCTCTACCGCCTGCATAACCCACAGGGATGTGGGGAATGCAGATATTGCAGGAGCAATATATCCGTCCATGCAATCGTATCCATCGAATGACTCCGTTAGGCGCAATCAATGATCACCACGATTAATATTGTGTTGATGTTCAATACCTTCGGTTAAATTATAACCTTCATAATTAAATAGATCATTGGTAAAAAACAAACGCATATCTATAATCCAAGCAATTTTTCTTTGCTGATTGTTTTCTATAATAATGCTTGAAAGTTTCTGATTGTCATCAATAATCTGAACCACAATTGTTTTTGGGTTCATAGGGTCTTCTTTTAGCGCACCAGACACAATACGCTGAGCGGCTTCCATTGTCAGCACTTGATGCGTAATAAGTTGCTCAGCATTTTTATCATCTCTAAGTGACTGCGCGTTAAAATAACCAATATCATAGACGACCTTAAATAACAGACCGATGATAATCACGACACCATAAACCGAAAGGCCAATTTTTAATCGCCTTCTAATACGAGGATTTGATAGTTTTTTTATAATAACGGAAATTTTCATACTCATTTTTATTG
>DATBQC010000233.1:0-1624 GCA_036561065.1 Methylobacter sp.
CCGGAACGCTCTATGCCGAGAACGGCAGCGTACTGGGAGTTGCAAACTCGCCGTTGGGTAACATCCCTATTCCAGCCAATGGTGTGATGACGCTCAGTGAAAGCGATATCGCTGCCTTGGTGAACAGCGCCACGTGGACAGGGCGAGCCTGGCTGCAAGTCAGTTCCAGCGTTTCCGGCTTGCTGGTGCTGCCGTTTACCAGGCAAACAACAAACATGGAAATGAGTTGCGCCGCTACCGACGGCATCTTCTTCAATATTCCGGATGCCACCAATGGGCAGGATCAACCTGTTCTCCGGATATACAATACCTCATCCTCTGCAGGGACCGTCAACGGCACGCTGTATGATCAGAGCGGGAATGTGCTCGGCGTCGCAAATTCGCTATTGATTACCGCGATGCCGGCAAAATCGGTGACCACTTATTCACCCGCCGCACTGGCGGCTGCCATCGGGGTCTCGTCCTGGACCGGCAGAGCGCGGCTGCAATTGTCGTCGCAGCTGTCCGGACTGGTGGAAATGAACATCCTGCAAGATGTGGCAAGCGGCATGTGGTCGAACATGAGTTGTACAACCAATTGATCGATAGCATCGATCAATCAAAAAAAACGGGCGGAATCGCCCGTTTTTTAATTCCGACGCCAGTCGGAATTAATCCCAATTCGAATACTTGGTGCAAACCTTGTCGAGCTGCTTGCCGCGCTCGCTATCGGCGAACTTGGAAAGGTTGCCTCTGAAGTCGTCCGGCGTTTCGTTCCACAAGCAAGTGCAATATGCCTGCGCCTTATTTTGTCCGCCGATCGGGCTTGCAGCGCTGCCGCCTTCATAGAGCTTGTTGACGCGCACCAGGCATTGCTGGTATTGGGCGTCGCCGGCAGGCACCGTGTTGTACTCATCGCCAGCCAACGCAGAACCGGCAAAACCTAACAAGCAGGCGGCAGCAATTGCAGAATACAAATGTTTCATAAGTAAACTCCCTTGGGTTGAGTGGAAATTGAGTGGAAAATACGGGGGTACAGCGTCGCAAGTATATCGAAAATCGGCTTTGGCTTTTAGCCTGGTTTCAATTTTTTACATCTCTTGCGTTTCGCGCATTTGTCACGTCATGAACATTGCATCTCCACCGTCTTCCGGCAATTGAAAGTCCGTTATCATGGTGCCGTGATTGCCAACGGGTGACTGCCACAAAGCGTGGCATGGCAACCGGCTGGCGGCCTGATCACCTGATGCGCTTTTATTACAGAGGGAATCGAAAATGAAAAGAACTGTACTGGTCTTGTTATCGTTTTACTCAGGATTCGTGTTTGCAAATTCTGCCTGCGACGCGCCGAAGAACGATTTTGACGGACTGTATTGCCTGAACAAGGTTTATCAGGAGGCTGACAAGGAACTCAACGAAAACTATTCAAAGCTGGTCGGCAAGCTCGACGCCGACGGTAAAATGGCATTGAAAACAGGACAACTGAACTGGATCAAGGACAGGAACGCCAACTGCTCAAAGCGCGAGTCTGACGGATTTTATGTCAATCTGGACTGCGCAGCCGCGACCACGATCAAGCGATCCCAGTTTCTTCAGGACAGGATTCGCGAGTGCGCCAGCTCCGGCTGCCAGAACAGCAAGCTCT
>DATBQC010000234.1:0-1547 GCA_036561065.1 Methylobacter sp.
TCATTGGATTGGCTCTCGATTTTCTGTACCATCGAATAAACGTTTCGCAAGCTAACTTGGATGACTCTGATTGACAGGGAAATTAACTAATTTTTAGAGATGCCCTGTTGATTGCGATGCAATAGATTCTGAAATCCGGAACGTCAAAAAGCCGGATAAAAAAATAGCGCAAATGAACGAATACTGCAAGAAAACAAAGCTTCTGTGGCGCATCGAATATTCCCCATCTAACGAAAGGCCGGACCTTGCCGCGTTTGTAGTGTCGGCGCTTCTCCGGCAGCACTGGTTCAGTTTCGTTGGTCCCCGTAATCTTGTCTATATCGGCGATCCCTTCTCTCTTTGATATCCATCAGACGTTGATGAATCGCGTTGCGCTTTTGCACATCGGCATGCATTAATCGCATCAGGATCTTATCTGACACAATCGTATAATGCCGACGGTCCTTGCGCATGTCGGTAACCCGCCAACCCGATTTCAAAAACCAATCCCACAGTTCGGTGTTGATCGGATATTTCAAGCGTATTCGAAATTGATCCAGCACAATGTTGCTTCCAACTGGCGGCATACCGCTGAGCGGTAATGCTTGACGCGGTTTTCGTATACCGAAAAGCGTCCGGAACACATCCTTAAATTTCATTTGTTTGCCATATTCGACGAAACGGCGCTAACAAAAAAATTCAAGTGAGCCAAAGAAAGTTCCTGCATGTAGAGTCCTTTTTTTGTCATAGAGACTGATTCGTTGAATCCATGGCTTCGCGGCTCGAACTTGAGCGGGAATCGCGAATTCGGCCACGCGATTGTGGCGATTTCAACTGATTGGCGGCCGGGATGGCGTTGAAGTCCAGCTCAGTCTTGTCGCTCAACGAAAATCGCCCGCGCCCGTGACAATAAGGCGCGTGCCCTTGTGATTGAAGTTCCCGCCATACGCCGACAGCACTGGAGGGATACCGACATTGCCATTGATGAAGTCTTGCAGCATGAAGCCGATCACAGGTAAGCCAACGTAGGTCGCATTGCCGTCTGGGCCGCCGTTCACGGTTGAAGTCGAATTGGTCATGACGTGAGCCTCAGGATAGCTGGGTACGCCGGAGGGAAAGTTCAGGTTTCCCCATCCATTGGAATACAAGAAGTTCATCTGGAACAAATTCGCGGAACCCATCAGATTGGACGTGACGCCAAAGGAGTTCTTGAAGGCCACGACATTGGTTTGCCAGCACAATCTATCCGGCGGCGGAACCGAAGGCGGCGCGGGAGTGCGCGATGGGAAGGCAGGAGTTGGCTCGTCTCGATCATGCAATGTGAAAGCCACATCATCACAAGCGCCACCTGGCGCAAAATCCTGTTGAAACGGACGCACGGCCGGCGTATATAGTGGAAAAGTTGGTAGATAGCCGACCAATGTACCGGTCACTGTGCCATTCTTCACATAAAACGACTTGGTAGGAAACGTGATGACCCAATCCGTGCCGGACGCTGTCGCGTTATCCAGCATGAATTCATTGATCAGATTGTTGAACATTAATACCGCGCTGACCGGATCGGCCGG
>DATBQC010000235.1:0-3300 GCA_036561065.1 Methylobacter sp.
CAGGAAAATTCGCAATCGACCGAAGTTGAATATCGGGCGCGAAACATGGTTTGCATAACGCGCGATTTGGGGGCTAACCCATTGAAATCCTTGGCTCCACGAGTAGGACTCGAACCTACGACCTAGCGATTAACAGTCGCATATTAAGTGTTATTTTTCAATAAGTTAGATCGGTGGCAAGTGTCAACATCGGCTTTGTTGAAAAGGGTTTACGTCGAAATTGTCAACACGGCCTCGCAGCCAAAATCCGGGATGGGATTTAGGGTAACGCGGGCGTGCGGGTTGATAGCGGTTTTCAGCCCCGCGTTGTGTCGCGCAGTGGGCGCTGCGACGACACCGGGTTCGCTTTGGCTGGGCCTCGATAAGACTCGGTCAACAACCAGTCGCGGCAAAAACCCGTAGGGGAACCCAGTTTAGTTTTATGGGCCGCGAAAACCGGCAAGGAAGCGGGCAGGGGGCGGTGTTCCCAGGAGCGTCCTTACGGTACGAAAGCGCACGAAACCTCAGGCGACCTGGAGCGGTGTCGTCGAAAGCGGAACGGCGCATCAATTCGTCGATCTGGTTGGTTTTGGGCGCGGCGTCCGCTCCGTCCAGGTTCAACGTTCAATTCAATTGGGGCGACGCGAATTCACCGAACCAGGGCCAATTCGACACAAAAAGCGCCTCAGGCCCGAATCCGGCGATCTTAAGGCGGCGACATGAGGGCTTGTTATCGCTGTGCGCCGATGTCGGATAATTTGCCTTATCGGACGTATACAAGCAGCGACAGCCCCGGCGGTTTAATCGATAAAATTCCCCATGAAGCGCCGCTATGAAACCGGAGCTTGGCCTCGCGAATAGCCGATATCGCATCCCGAGGCGCTTCGGCAATGGCAGCATCCACCCATAAGGCGCGGCGCGCGATGGCTAGAGCAACGCGACCAAGCGCCGCCGACCGGCCCCGCGATTGATGGGATTTGTGGTATCGGCGGTCTTCTCCCCACCCGAAGCTATATATT
This sequence comes from Methylobacter sp., assembly GCA_036561065.1. Lineage (GTDB taxonomy): Bacteria > Pseudomonadota > Gammaproteobacteria > Methylococcales > Methylomonadaceae > Methylobacter_A. Next base: position 999 of record DATBQC010000235.1, read on the forward strand.
TTGACAGAGCGTAAACGCAGCAGTTAACTGACATGTCTCATGGCAAGATTCTTGGCACAGGCCAGTGGCAAACCACGTTCGAATCCAGAGCTTCGGATTCGAACTACTTGTCCATTAAGAGAGGGTTGAGGGCCCACCGCTTAAGGCCTACTCTCGCTTGATGCGCGCCGCTACTGACATCAGCGACGCTTTCCAACCAATACGGTCTCTGTGGAGGGGCATTCTTCGCGGCAGGCGCAATCTTCCGAAGTCGCAGGTTAACGAAGCTTATCTTCGCCAGCACATTTGGTTCGGGCCACGGCGCCGCAAAGTGCTGAGTTCCGGCGAAGCCGCCGTGCGTCGGGCCGAACCAGCAAGGAGGCTGGGAGCCAACGAAGGGCAGGGCGCATTGCTTGCCCGACCGCTCTGTTCCTTGCGGACTTGCCATCCTAAATGTGACGAAAGGCGTTGGCATAAGATTCATCGCGACATAAAAGTGTTATGTTTCAACCTCGACAAGGCTACATCGACCCGTACGTCAGCCAGTTTCGAGGCGAAGCGCTGCGATGAGCAGGGGAGAAAACATGGACGTTGCAGCGGCGCTTGTGCATTTAATTAGGGAATATTTTTATGCGTATCTTTTCCTATACCAGTATGACGGCGCCTATAGAAAAACCTATAATATCTCAATAAACAAAGATACACCCTGGGCATTTCAGTTTTTTAAAAGAACGGCGCTCGACTTTGATGAAGAATTTGTGCAGGATCTATTTGAAGCATTAGCTTATGATATAACGTATCTAACGTATGAACGACAAGTCGATGCCGATCAAGAAGAAAATGTTATTAATTTATTTGAGATACTCACAAAAACATATATGGAGATACTCTCAACGCTAAACATAAAGACGCTCGATGACGATGAGGTTGATTTCAATAAGAAAACACTGCGAATGCCAAGAAACGGGCGCGAAATATATGAGTTTAATAGGCAGACGTTTGATGAGCGCGTTCAGAAGGTTGGGTGGTCGCGCTTAAATTACGCCAACGAGCCGAAGGCGCTTATAGATACAATTGATATTCCCCAACCTTATGCGCTCCTGCGTCTTAAGTTTATGCACGTAGTTTATATGTTTATTTCTGAAACTGAAAGACAAATTGCGGTCACGAGGCTTGAGAGTGCGATTCTACACTACGTTAATGTATCAAACTTAACAGTAATGCAGGTGACTCAATTACAGGATGAGCTGCGTTGTCCCGCTGATGAAATTTCCATCGGAGGAGTCTTGCGATCTCGTTGTACGAAAAAGCAAAGCGTCGAACATAAAATTAGCGATTCAAATGATAGTCTGGCCCCGCTCGAAAGCGCCCTTAATGAGCTGGGAGCTCTTATTGGTCTGGAGAGCGTTAAGCGCGAAGTCCGTAAGCTCGTAAATTTAATTCAAGTTTCTCAGATGAGAGAGCGGGCGGGTTTAAAACTTGCGCCTACGTCGCTACATCTCGTTTTTGCTGGAGCCCCTGGCACTGGAAAAACAACAGTCGCAAGGCTTATTGGGGCGATCTACAAGGCGCTTGGGTTGCTCAAAAAGGGCCACCTCGTTGAAGTAGATCGTTCCGGCTTAGTAGGGGGCTATGTAGGGCACACTGCGATTAAGACCAAAGAGGTCATCGAAAGCGCGCTTGGCGGCGTACTTTTTATCGATGAGGCCTACAGTCTCACGAGCCAATCTGACAATGATTTTGGCGGCGAAGCGATTGAGACGTTGCTGAAATATATGGAAGATTACAGGGATCAACTCGTCGTTATAGCAGCGGGATACAGCGAGGAAATGGAGGAATTTCTCGCGTCGAATCCGGGGCTGGATAGTCGGTTTAAAACAAAAATAAACTTTGGAAACTATTCTGTGACAGAACTAACTGAAATTTTTGAGAATCTTGTTATTGAAAATGATTATCATGTCGCGGAAGGCGCGATACAAGTTATTAGAGACATTTTGGATGCAGCAAAAGACGATGAGAAGTTTGCGAACGGTAGGACTGTACGCAATTTATTCGAAAAAGTATTGATGATACATGCGGATCGCGTTGCGGATTTTTCAAACCCAACAATAAGTGATCTCAAAAATATTACTGTAGATGACGCTGTTGAGTTGGAACGAGACTCCACGATATTGGGCTAGGTGGGTCCAGACTGTGTGAAAACTCGGTCTGACCGGATTCCCTCAGCGTGAGCGTTGCGTTAGAATCGGGGCATGACGCACATTCCCGGCTCCGACCGCTCGCAGTTGCTGCTCCTGCCCGAAGCAATCGACGACTATGTCGC
>DATBQC010000236.1:0-19614 GCA_036561065.1 Methylobacter sp.
TCGCCGACTAAAACTTGATGGGTGATTTTTCTAAGGCTAATAGACATATACAAAATCTTTTGAAAAAGGTTACAGTTATCTGGAAGAATGTTGTTAAATTATACGCCGATACAGGCCATTGAGTAGAGTTTAGTGTGAGGATAAATTATTTTTCCGATATACATTTGGAGTTTGGAGCGCTGGAAGCGCCGGATAATGACGCCGACATTATTGTCGCGGCGGGCGATATCGGCATCAACACGCAAGGCCTGGACTGGCTTAAAACGCTGAATAAACCGGTTATATATATTGCCGGTAATCATGAATTTTATACCCGCGAATATCAACCCACATTGCAGTTGATCCGCAAGCAATGTGCCGGCAGCAATGTGCATTTTCTTGAGAACGACTGTTTTGTATTTCGGGATGTGCGTTTTTTAGGCTGTACACTCTGGACCGATCTGTTTGTTGAAGGCGATAAAAAGGCAGCCGCTTTGGGCAAGGCCTTAAATGATTTCAGGCGCATTGAATTTGATGATAAGCCTTTTAATATTATAGAGTTTAGCCGCTTGCATCAAAGCTCAAAGATTTGGCTGGAACATCAGTTAGCCCAGCCGTTTTCAGGAAAAACAGTCGTCATAACCCATCATGCGCCTTCCCAGTGGAGCTGGAATGAATCGCCGCGCGAGATTAAGAAGCTGGCTTATTGTAACGACCTGAAATCGTTGTTGCATGAATACGAGATTGCAGCCTGGTTCCACGGCCATGTGCACAGTCCGGCGGATTACCGTATAGCGGGTGCCAGGATATTGTGCAATCCCAGAGGTTATTTCGGTACAAAAGTCGTGCCCGGTTTCGATCGGAACCGGACGGTTGAGATTTAGGCTTATGCCAACAGATTGATTTGGGTACCCCGGTGGTCTTTATGGCCATTTTGAGATTCCTGATTCTTTTGTAACAACTCGGCTTGTGCTTGTGAAGCCATTGCCGTTGCGCTTGCGGCAGCTGCCATATCCGGGCCTGAGGGTTGGGCCGGAGCCAAGGCGGCCCTTCTGATCGTGTCTGCTTTTCGTATTGTTGCGGCCGGGTCGCCTGAAACAGGAGAGGTGTCTATGCTGACCTCGCCCCCAATTGCGTACCGATTTCCATCCGGGCCTTGCTGATACTCAAAACTTGCGCCGCCTGTGGCAATGCTACCGGCGGCAGCAAGATGCGCAGCTTCATGCGCCCTGACTTCGGAGTCCCTTTGTTTAAGCTCTCTGACGATGTTTAGGTCGGCTTCGGAGAGTTCCCCGGTTTTTTTATCGCCAGTTGATTTAGTATCGGCGGACTTTAATGCAGGATCTTGTTTAACTGTTTGGGTTGGATCGTTTGTTGGGGCGAACGATTGCCGCTGGGAATAATCAGTTTTCGGGACAGGGAAGCTATTGCTGGATACTGAAGAAATCATGATGCATCCTCACATCAGATAATGTATTTCTGAAGTTTAATAAACAATCATTCAACAGTCTATGGATAAAATTCAAAACGGATAAATTAACGTAAATGCCTCAATTTATCCGGCTGTTTCTGATGTCCACCCCTGATCTTATCAAGCAATTGACCCAACTTTCCTAAGCTGCCTGTGCGGCAGGGAACACGTCCCAAGCCTTATCGGTGTCGAGCATCTTTTTCTAAGCTGCCTGTGCGGCAGGGAACACATGGTTGCTGAACAGCGGCTTGAACTCTTTTTTCTAAGCTGCCTGTGCGGCAGGGAACTTCGTGTTGCTTAGCTCAGGCTGCGCATCATTTTTCTAAGCTGCCTGTGCGGCAGGGAACAAATCGCGCGCGAGTTGCGGCTAACGCAAGGATTTCTAAGCTGCCTGTGCGGCAGGGAACGGTATCGGAAAGTCTGCCGAGATCGGCATGTTTTTCTAAGCTGCCTGTGCGGCAGGGAACTATTCGGAGCAGCAGCAGAGAATCATTGCTCATTTCTAAGCTGCCTGTGCGGCAGGGAACTGCACCGTGAATTTGCCGAACATCCATCTAAATTTCTAAGCTGCCTGTGCGGCAGGGAACGCGAACGATGTTACCGGTCGAATTGTCCTGCTTTTCTAAGCTGCCTGTGCGGCAGGGAACCCCCATTTGTTTTAGTTCCAGCCGTTCCACCATTTCTAAGCTGCCTGTGCGGCAGGGAACTTGGTGCAATCGATTTTGTCTCAGATCAATACTTTCTAAGCTGCCTGTGCGGCAGGGAACTGTTTGCGAAAAATTCAGGGGTGATTATCGGTTTTCTAAGCTGCCTGTGCGGCAGGGAACGGTGTATCGATACATGACGGGCGCGAGTCGTGTTTCTAAGCTGCCTGTGCGGCAGGGAACCACAGCCTCTTTTTTTGATTCTCTGTCTCTTGTTTCTAAGCTGCCTGTTCGGGGAGTCGCTATTTTTGCGAAAGCTTTTATGGGCATCCCTGCCCAACAAGCGGCAAAAGCTACGCGACCGCTAATGCCTGCGGCTGCCCCAGCCGTCCTGCTTCATTCGTTGGATACCCAGCAAGGGGATATCCAACGTCATTCTCGCAATGACTCGACGCGATTTCGGAAAGCCTGCATTTTCACTACGCAAAAAGCGCTTCGTGAAAACACATGCTCTATCGCTTCTGGGGACTACTCGACTCCTGTCTCGCAGCGGCGGCAGGGAACCTGCGAAACCTGCTGCTGTGAAACCTGCTGCTTTTCTAAGCTGCCTGTGCGGCAGGGAACGTAGATCTAAATCTGGTCGTCAACGGCAAGTTTTTCTAAGCTGCCTGTGCGGCAGGGAACTCAGTATCAAGATGAGTTTTATCGGATCGAGCTTTCTAAGCTGCCTGTGCGGCAGGGAACCTTGGATGAAGACGGAGAGCTCATGGACGGACTTTCTAAGCTGCCTGTGCGGCAGGGAACATTTAATACGCCCACATGGCGACGGATCGTCATTTCTAAGCTGCCTGTGCGGCAGGGAACCAGGTTGGCATCGCTCAGGTTGGCACCGCTCATTTCTAAGCTGCCTGTGCGGCAGGGAACGACTCTCCTTACTGCGCCAGGGAGGGCCGTCTTTTCTAAGCTGCCTGTGCGGCAGGGAACAGTACCCACAAAACGCTGAGCACGTTCATCCATTTCTAAGCTGCCTGTGCGGCAGGGAACGGTGGGTGTTTGCTGGAGGCTCCAGTGCAGGTTTTTCTAAGCTGCCTGTGCGGCAGGGAACCCTGAACAATTCGCGGGTTCTTCGGCACCCCTTTTCTAAGCTGCCTGTGCGGCAGGGAACGTATAGGTGCGCTGTTTATCGCTGAGCTGTTTTTTCTAAGCTGCCTGTGCGGCAGGGAACGGATTAATGAACCCAGCTCGGCATTACCTAAATTTCTAAGCTGCCTGTGCGGCAGGGAACTGTTTGAGCTGCTAGCATTATCTGCTCAAGCATTTCTAAGCTGCCTGTGCGGCAGGGAACTCAAGGCAATAAAAAAGCCCTGGTTTTTAGGCTTTCTAAGCTGCCTGTGCGGCAGGGAACCCAGATACAGGCCGAAGAAGAGGCCAAGGCTATTTCTAAGCTGCCTGTGCGGCAGGGAACAAAGGATGTAAAACGAGAGGACGCCAACAAGAATTTCTAAGCTGCCTGTGCGGCAGGGAACAATTGGGATTTAGCGCTCCAGCAATATCGTTTTTTTCTAAGCTGCCTGTGCGGCAGGGAACTACGCGGGCAAGTAGTTTGCTTTCGTTAAATATTTCTAAGCTGCCTGTGCGGCAGGGAACATAAGGGCCGCGTTCCCGTTGATTTACGGGTTATTTCTAAGCTGCCTGTGCGGCAGGGAACAGAAAGCGGTTTTGAAGTTTATTCAGGATGGATTTCTAAGCTGCCTGTGCGGCAGGGAACTAACGCCTGAATTAACCAGCCCGCCGTTTGACTTTCTAAGCTGCCTGTGCGGCAGGGAACATCTATTCGCATCGCCGTTGCGATCTTTTGTTTTTCTAAGCTGCCTGTGCGGCAGGGAACTTTTACTTGCCAAGCTGTAGCGCTGGCAAGGTTTTCTAAGCTGCCTGTGCGGCAGGGAACGGGGACAAACTCGGTAACGTATATGCATTTCGTTTCTAAGCTGCCTGTGCGGCAGGGAACGGAGCGCGGATTCAATCTATGTGTAAATTACATTTCTAAGCTGCCTGTGCGGCAGGGAACAAGGCTAAATTCGATAAACTGACCAGGGAAGCTTTCTAAGCTGCCTGTGCGGCAGGGAACCCTATAGAACTACTTGAGCAGATTATGCTTGCTTTCTAAGCTGCCTGTGCGGCAGGGAACAAGAGCATTCGCCGTAGAGGTAATGCAATGCTTTTCTAAGCTGCCTGTGCGGCAGGGAACTTGTTCAGGTTAATAAATCCGACCATGCAGCGTTTCTAAGCTGCCTGTGCGGCAGGGAACTGAAAGTTCAGTCTCAACCCTTGTGGCATCTTTTTCTAAGCTGCCTGTGCGGCAGGGAACTGAAGGCATCTATTACGCTCCTGAAAGCAGATTTTCTAAGCTGCCTGTGCGGCAGGGAACGACATCGATACCACCGAAGGCGTTGAAATAAATTTCTAAGCTGCCTGTGCGGCAGGGAACGGCTGAATACGGCCTTACTGAGGATTATGTCATTTCTAAGCTGCCTGTGCGGCAGGGAACTACCCTATTAAGCCGATTAAGCAAGACCCTCATTTCTAAGCTGCCTGTGCGGCAGGGAACCCGTGGTTTCCGGAGGAATTGCGCGACGATATTTTCTAAGCTGCCTGTGCGGCAGGGAACCTTAACGTGCTCGTTGTTCTTGATAAATTCTGTTTCTAAGCTGCCTGTGCGGCAGGGAACCGGATACCGAGGACGGAAGCGGCGGATAGGCTTTTCTAAGCTGCCTGTGCGGCAGGGAACGTCGCCACGTCAACGGCAAAACATAGGCTGGCTTTCTAAGCTGCCTGTGCGGCAGGGAACCGCAAAAAAAATGCCCGCTATTACACGGGCTTTCTAAGCTGCCTGTGCGGCAGGGAACTGTCGGCTGCTGGTCTTTCGGTTCGCCGCTTCTTTCTAAGCTGCCTGTGCGGCAGGGAACAGGGTTCAGCGCTCCGGCTATATCGTTCTGGTTTTCTAAGCTGCCTGTGCGGCAGGGAACACGCCCGTGAAAACCTGAAAACGAAGGGGTTGTTTCTAAGCTGCCTGTGCGGCAGGGAACTGCAAATCTATCCATAATAAAACCAACGCATCAATAGCTTAAACGCATTATTCCATTTTCACCAACGAAAAACACGCCCAAGCCAATCTATTGATTTAACTGTATTTTTAAAGAGCCTCTTCAACCAATGGTCAAAAAATGGGAACGCTGCTTTGTCGGCTCAATCCATATGCGTTAAAACCGGCGTTAACGGGGTCGGCAACTTCAACATAGCCTATCAACAATCTGAACCTTTCCCCGTTGCTTAGGCTTTTTATCTGGATATAAGGCGCATTGCTACGCTGCTCCGGGAATTTTTCCAGCACCGCCAAAGCTTGTTCGATGCTGATGTTTTCCCGTTTGGCTTTGCGCCTTGCCAGTCTTGCGTTGCTGGTTTTAGGTTGTATCCGGTAGTAGCAGGCATGGGTTTGGATATGCTCCGGGACGTTGCGGATGCCGGTCAGATGAACGTAGTCGCTCAGGCGGTTCAGCCATTGCTTGGCATTAAAGCGCTCAAGCTGGGCTTCGGTTTCGGCCAGCAGCCTCAGTTTGTCGCCGAGTTGATGCTTGTCTGCCTGGTAGCCCGGCAATGCAATGCCGATGGGGATTTTGCCGTTGCCATCCTGCATTTCAACTAAGCCTAAATGAATCTGGCGATAGACTTTTTCCCATAAAAAATGCAGGCCGATGTCGGCATCGGGCTGTAAGGTGATTTCCTGGTAATGGTTCATGGTCAATCCTTGCCGCTTTCGCCGAATACGCCGCCTCGAACCAATACAGCCATTACGTAGTGTTCGTCGTTTTTGCTCGCCAGCGTTTCGCCTCTGGCAAAGCGGTCGAACAGGCTGTAAAAATCGGCTTTTTCTTTCGGCGTACGGTAGGCTTTGCCCAAGTTGGTCACTGCGCCGTAGACTTCAATCGCAATCGGGCCGATAGCTCCGCCTTCCGGTTCGGGGTACCAGGTATCGATGGTGCGCAAGGCGTTGCCGATTTTTTGCGAATGCATACCGGCGATGTCGTCAATGTGGTACAGGATTTTGCTCTTTTTCGATTTGCTGTTGCCTTTGTCTAAAACCAGTTCTTCACTGGGATAAACATCCTGCGCCAAGCCGACTTGGGCATAGGCGTTGATTTCCAGCAGCAAAAATTCGCTTTTACCGGCCAGGGCGTCGGCGATTTTTGCGGCCAGTTGGGCAATGTCGGCGTGGTCATGGTCAAAATCGCGGGTGCCGATGGTCTTGGCATCGAATATCCAGGTTTGTTGTTGGCCTTGGTTACGTATGGTTACAGCGATTTCTATCTGTTCTGCGCCGACCCGGTTGCGCCACAAAAATCGGCCATTGGCGATGTTGGTCGCGTAGCGTTTGGCCAGTTCGGTAAAGCCTTCCGTGTCGATATAATTTTGGGCGGCATCCTTATAGCTGGCGTTGAATTCGGCATTGTTGCAGGCCGACGGTTTTTCTACGCCGCTCAGCACTTTTAAGGTGAATGCCAGTTTTAAGGTGTCCTGGTCGCTGCCCAAGGCGCAGCTGTCGACGGTTTGCAGGTTGGGCTTTTCAACTTCCGCGTCCAGTTTCATCGGGTCGTTTTGGATGTCTTTTTTCAGGCGATTGGAGATGGTGCCGCGCACCGATTTTTCTTGCAGTTTTAGCGGCGTGGCCGATCCGGTTCGGTGTTCCCAAGTCGTGCCGTACAAGCGGCCATCGGAAGGGACGAGTTTTTTCTCGAATGCCAGTACGGTGACTTTCAGGTTATTAGTTGCCATGATGTTATTCCTTGCTGTTGTGTTGTTGAATCAGATAAAAATTGTTTTCTGTGTCGTAATGGCTGCGCCAAAGCAGGTCGTCCAAGCGCTTGATGCGGTAAGGCATCACAAACTCGCCGAGGGTGACTAGGGATTCGGCAAAGCGGTGCGGGGTGTCCGGGTCGCGCTGGTTTTCGGCGCTGCCCAAGGCGCTAATGCCGTGAAAGCCGGTCGCAATCGGCACTATCCAACCGGCTGTTTTGCGTTTGGCGGTCCATACGGTTTGGTCGGCTTCGTCGGTTTCGCTGCGGTGCTGGACGGTTAAGTAATCGAGCAGCGCGCTGATGGCGTCTATGTTGTCGCCCTGGTTTTGCATGGCTTCGATCATTAAATCGCGGCGTTCTTTCAGCACATAGCCGGGCATCAGTTTGCGAGTCAGTTTGGCTAAGTCGTCCGCGCCCTTCACTTTCAGCAACTCCGGTTTTTTAAACTCCAGAATGTCGCCGCCGGCGAGTTTTAGCGCGGTTAATTGGGCTTGAACCGCCGCTAAAAAGGCGTCTTCATCATCCACACCAACGCCTTGATATTCGATGACTAAGGATACGGTCAGGTGGCATCGGGCTTCTTCGATAAATGACGAGCGTTCGCCGTTTTTGTCCAGCGGGTTGCCGGTGCCGACGATGGAATGCACGTAATCGCCCCGGCCTTTGTAGGTTTGCAGGTCGATGGCGTGGCAGGCGACCGCGGCGCGGGTAAATGCCAACTCGTTAAATTGCGCGGCAGCCAGTTTGCGCTGTAAAGCATGAACTCCGCCCAGCCATGCGGTCATCGCCGGAAAGCCTATGGTGTAAGGGCTGGACAGCGCGTTGGCGTTGTGGATTTTTATCTGGGGGATGATTAAAAAACGGTTCATCGTAAGTCCTCCTGCATGTCGGCAAGCACGGTTCGGATATGCGCCAGTTCCTTATCGCCCAGAAAGATGGCTTTGTCTTTGGCGATTGTTTTTTCGTAGGCGATGCGAAACCAGTCGGTCAGGGAACGGATGATTTCGTCCAGCCAATCGTCTTGGTTTTCGCGCTGTTCGTTATACGCCGAATCCAGCCATATTTTTTGCGCCGAGGGTAGGGCGGTCTGTTCCGACCAGCCCGGCTCCAGCTGTCTGAGTTGCCAGACTTTTTCGATGACTTGTTCGGCGATTGAGCTTATCCAATAATCGCGGCCGTCACGGATGTCGATGTTGTTATGGTTGACCATAAGCAGGCGGTGCAAGGCTTTGAAGCTGTCCTGATAGTGTTTGTAGTACAGGCTGTCGCTAAAGAAGCTGGTTTTAGGCGGCTGAACGGCGCGTATCTCCAGCTGCGGCGGCAGGGACGGCAATAAGTACACGGTGCCGCCGTTTTGGCTGTTGAGTACGCTGATGTTTTGCGGCTTGGTGCCGCCAAAGCCGATTACCGACAGGTTGTAAAGTTCGTCGAAACCGTTTTCGTTATGCACTTGATGGCGACGATCTTCTCGGGCTTGTTTGGCCTCGTCGGAAAAACGTAGGACGTTAATGGCTTCCTTGAGCTTAAACATCAAACCCGACGGGGTGAGTATCGATAACAGGTGGTAGCCGTCATCGACAGGAAAATAAACCTGTTTGATTTTTTCCGAGGTTTTGGCTGTATCCGAGCTTTGCTTGATGGCTAACAAGCCTTGCTGTAGTTCGGCAAAGGGAGTGGACAGCTTGAATTGCGCTTGAATGGTTGCGCTGGTTTGTTCCAAATGCGCCAACACGGTTTGCCCGTCGGTTAAGGTTAGCGACAGGAATTTGTGGACATCCAAGGCCGCGGCATTGCCCAGCACGTCGAGGTTGGTATCGGCATTGCCGGTGCGCAAAAAACCGTCGGGCTTGGGTTGTGCATCGGCAATTATTGCGTTGGTCTTTGCGCTGGGATGGGTAAATTTGCCGGGATGTGTCAGCATCGACAACCAGCCGGCTCGTTTAGCCGCATCGGGTAACCAATTATCCAAGAGGAAAAGTTCAGTCGCCTCAAGTTCTATAGATTGTTTTTCTTCATCGCTGAGGCCGGGTTTTAGATTCTTCTTAATCCGGGCAGCCTTGCGCTCGGACAAGAAGTTTTCGATTGCGGGGTCTAATATATTACTGTCCTTCTAAATTAGTGGCGAAGGAGAGTGTAATGTAGGGCTTCTTGTAAGTCGACCTGTGTCTTGATGTTTTGTAATAGTCAGTCTTGTAGGGTACCTATTACTACGGGGGGAATAAGAAAATTTGGAGCCGCGACTTTAGTCGCGCTGAGGGAATATCGTCACCTTCTGTCTATGATGTCTCATGCGCGACTAAAGTCGCGGCTCCTACCCTACAGGACTTAAATCCAATTGAGCATGGCTTTGGAGTATGCCGGAATAAGGCCATCCAAGGCTCTCCTGAGCGAAGCCGAAGTGCGCATAGCGCGAGGCGGCGTTTCCGGCGAGTTCGGATGGTATTTGCCGGAAAAGCTTCCGCTCCTGCTCACGCCCCTTACCTACATCCATGTAGGCAACACCGGTTCTCGCTGCCGCTCGAACCGGCTTATTCCGGCCTACGCGTATTCAGAGCTATCGTTGTTTCTTCCAAAACCCCAATTGATCGCAATAGTTCTGTAGGGTACGCTGCGCGTACCTTGCCGTTGAACAATTGAAACGTTTGGGAATAAGGTACGCACAGCGTACCCTACAGGACTTTATTGTTTTTATGTGTCCATAAATAGGCGATATATTCTTATTTTGCGGGTGCAATGTTGTTGCTGTGATTCACGGGGGTGATTTATGACTATTGAAGCAAACAAACAAGAAATTTTGAAAGTCCGCATAGACGCTGCAACATTGCAGTTGCTTGAGAAGGCTAGAAGCTATGTCGATTTAGATAAAAGTAAATTTATCCGCCAAAGTATTCGTGAAAAAGCCGAAATTGTTATTTCAGAGCATGAAAAAACCCGGTTTAGCGTGGAGGATTGGCACATGTTTTTTGATATGCTCGATAACCCGCCGGAACCGACCGAGCGTATGAAAAAGGCTGCATTGACCTATAAAAGAATCATTGATGATGAAAGTTGAGCTTTTAGATATTAAAAAACACAATCGGAAAGAATTCGACTGCGGTGTTGCCTACATGGATGTAGGTAAGTCCCGTAGGCCGGAATAAGCCGGTTCGAGCGGCAGCGAGAACTGGCGTTTCCGGCAGACACCATCTGAACTCGCCGGAAACGCCACCTCGCGCCCTTCGGCTTCGCTCAGGAGAGCCTTGGATGGCCTTATTCCGGCCTACGCATATTCAGGGCTATCGCGGTTTCCCCCAAAACCCCAATTGATCGCAATAGGCAAAGCGCCGTCCCTTCAAAATATCATCCTCATCAATCTGCACGTTGATTTCGCCGTAACGCAATGCGGTTTCGCGTAACGACCAGCTTTTTTGTTCTGCCATGTCTTCAAGCAAAGACTGATAATCGCGATAAAGCCACCACCGGGCTTGCGCTTGTTCGCTCAATTTGATGGAAGGGTCGATTTTGTAACGGTCTTCAACCGGGTTGTCCTGCCCTTGAGGCGATTTTTCGACGAATAGCCAAGCGCCTTTTTCATCGGGTATCCGATATAAAGTCTGTTGCGGCTGCTGTTCTCTAAACGGGCTGAGCTTTTGCGGCAGCGCGGTTAGCCACCAGCAACCGCTCAGCCAGCCTTGCAGTTGATCCGGGCCTTGTTCCTGATAAGCGGTAAGCAACTGTTGTATGCAGTAATGCTCCAAATCCGCCAAGCGTTCGGTCTGTTGCAGCTGGGCGTTGCGCTGGATGCGCGGCAAGGCGTTGATTGCGCCCAGCTCGGCGGCAGGAATCAGGGCGGTTAAATCGTGGCTGCCCAACAGATGGTCTTTGCTTTCATAACCGGGACGGCAATAGGCGGGGCGATCATCGGCTTGGGTCAACGCTTTTAGGTTGTATTGCAGCAAGGCGATGTTGGCGGTATCCGGGGTTTCTTCCCGATGCCTGAGCACCCGGCCTGCCAGCTGGATAATCGAGCGGTACGATGAGGGTTCGACCACGGCCCAATCGAAGTCGTGGTCGCGCCCGACTTCTTCGACCGGCGTCGCGACCAGGATAAACAGCATGTTGGCGGCGCTGCTGTTATCGAGATGCTGCCGAATCAGCGGATGGTCGAAAACCTGTTTTGGGTCGTGGCGTTTTAATACGGCATCCAGATGCTGTTCCTGATGGTGACGCAGCAACAGCAGTTGCTGGCTGTGGTAAGCCATCACCCGAATATCCAAATCGTCAGGCCATTGCGCCTCCGCTAAATATTGCGTTAGGTTGATGCAGGGCGGAATGTTTGCGACACGTACCACGCCGAATGAAACCCGTTTGTCGCTGTGCGGGTCGGGTCTGGCATGACGGCCATGAAGCGTGACGATGGTTTGTTGGATGGCGGCAAAAAAATGCAGTTCCAGCGTTTCATCATTTTTATCCAGCGCGACGATTTCGGCTTTCCGGCGAACGGCTTGTTTGGTTAATTTCAGCCGCCGTTTGTCGGTAAATGTTTGCTGGGCTGATCGGTAAGCCGTTATGTCGGCGGGCGTTAATGTCTCGATTTGAGTCGTAAACTCGTCAATCCAGGCGCAGCCGATGCGGCTGTTGACCTCGCGGGTTTTGGCAAACAAGCGCCAACCTTCCTGATAGGCGTTGAAATAACCTTCGGCCAAATCAGGCGGGATGGTTGCCGAGGAAATCATCACTTTGCGGCCCAACATGCCGGCCAGGTGAATCAGGCGGCCTATTGCAGTCAGGTCGGAGCCGTCGAAATCGTCGATTTCATCGATCACCAAATCGGAAGACATCAGCCGCAAACAGGGCAAGATATGGCGCCCGCCGCGTGTGCTTTCGGTGGCGTCCATCAGGTGGTCGATAGTGCAAGCCAACACCGGCGCGTAGAGGAATTTTTGTTTGCGCGGGTCGATTCTGCCGCTTCGATCCGTCCACACCGTGCTTAACGCGCTGAGTGTGTTGTCGGGTATGTCGAAATCGATCTGGTTGTCTTCCCAGAACTCTTCCGCCGATTCCGAGCCGCCGTGTTGTTCCTGCGGGTCTTGAGGTTTCTGGTTTTGGCGGTGCAGTTCCAGGATTGCCCGCGAACCGATTAGCACCGCCAGTTCGGAATCGTCCAGGCCGATGCGGTCTCGGTATTCGTCGCCGGTTTGCAGGGTCAGGGTGCGCAAACCCAGCGCCAGTGCGTAACGCAAGCTGTCGCCGTCTTTGGATAGGGCTTGCATGATTTTGGCATTGGCTAAGGTTTTACCGCAGCCGGTACCGGCCATGTTGACGGTGAAAAAACCGTAATGTTGATCGCTTAAGCCGTGCTCGGCTTTCCAGGCTTTGATTTTAGCTGCCGCGTGGTCTTGCCAATGGTAGCGTTTATCGGCGCTTTTTTGTTTCAGGCGTTTCACGTCGTAAGCGGCGGGCGGTTCGTCTTCAAACTTGGGTAACAGGTGAGTTACGGTCAGCGCGTTTTTGGCAACGCCCAGCAAATGTTCGTCCAGTTTTTGTTTGAGCTGCTTGCCGTCGGTGTTGGCATACAGCGCCAGGGTGCTGTTCCAGCCCGTGTCGGCTGGTTGCGAGGAATAATGATGATCGCCCAGCATCAGCGAGAGTCGGGCATGGTGTAAAACCACGCGCCAGCTGCCGTCGGCCATCGCTTGTTCAAGACGCGGCAGGCAGGCGATTAGCTTAGCCGCCCATTTTTGCAGTTGCTTAAGCCAGGGTTTGGATTGGTTGGGCAGGCCGTTGGGGAACTGGAAACACTTTTCGTTATCCCCGTCGTTTTGGTAACCCCATTCGGCGGTGATACGTTTAAGCGTTTGTTGTAAATCCTTAGTCGGCTCACCGCACCATCTATCGGTATCGTACCAATTGATCGGCAGTTTATGGTGGCTTACCACCAGCCAAGCCACTAAACCGGCGGCATTGGGTAAATCGGTCATCGGGGTTTTAACCGAAGATAAGTCCTTTAATGCCGACTCGCCTATATCGCCGTCAGCCATGCGTTTAAGCCAGTCGGCATCTGTTTGTTCGCCGTTAATCAGCGCCGTCAGCAGCATGACCGATACCCATTCATGGCGCAACGGGTCGGACAGCGGTTTTTGGGAGGTTAATTTCTGCTGAAAACAGGCGGACGCTTTGCCCCAGTCGTGAAACAGAGCCGCCAATGCGGTCAAGGCTTTGATCAGCGGCAGATAGTGCCAGTCGTTTTCCCAGTGGGTGTTGATGACGGTTTTTTGCGTGGTGTTGACCGGCACGATGCCCAGCGCATTGAATTTACTGCGTTTGCCGACTATCCAGACCAGTTCGCTACGACTGCGGCTGCGCTGCCAATGGCAGGATACGGCGGTATTTTTGGAGGCGGTTTTACGCAGCAGTTTTTTGACGGCGTTTAGTCCTTCGTTGGTGATGACGGTTTGCCAGGTGCAATCGCCGATCCGGTTGGCAAACGCATCTAATACGCGGCGGGTTTTAGGCAGGGCGTTTTTTTCGCATTGCGATACGAAAGTGACCATCATAATTGGCTACCCTCCAAACTGAGGATTTTGACGGCTTCGAACATAAAATCCAGCGCTTTGTGTTGGGTGAAATTTTGCAGGCACTGCTGGCGAAATTCCTGTTCGCTCATTTGTTCCTTGGCGCAGATAAACGCCCAGGGCAGAATCAACGCATCCTTTACCAGATCGGCGACATCGAACACTAACGCGCCGCGCCGGGTTTTACCGTGCATCACCGCGAAGCCGTGGGGTATGCCCAGCACCCACAGCGTGGTTGCAGCCAAGCCGTAGGCCAGATAATTTCCGTGATTCAAAAAGGCGTTGGCGTCGTCTTCGCCTGCATGGTCGCGGGTAAAATCGCTATGTTTGGTGCGGGTTGCGGCGATTTTGTACAGGCTTTTGGTCAGCTGCGCTTCGGTGGTCAGCAGGTCGGTAACGCTGGGGCAGTGGGCCATTTTGGCGTTAAAGTTGGTCAAAGCTTTTTCCAAATCGGCATCGTCGAGATATAGGCCGTAAGCTTGCAGATCTTTGTCTTTGCGCCAAACCTGCTGCAAATAGTCGATGCGTAATTGCTGGAGGCGTTTGGCGATGGTCAGGCGTTTGCCTTCGTCGAACCAGAACGCCAGCCAGTTTTGGATGTATTCGGTCGGCCGGTATTCGCTTTGCGGCGACAACCATTCCACTTCGCTTGCGGCAATCAACGGTGTGCCGCCGCTGCCGCTAAAGCCTATCAATACTCCGGCGGAAGCCAGCATCCTGACGGCGGACTGGGTAATCGAAGTGCCCATGCCCAGCAAGATGACGGTGGTGTTGGCAATAGGGATATTCCAGTATTGCTTTTGGTCGTTGTCTTCGGTGAGGTACAGCACCCTACCGTCTTTTTGCATAACCCGGCATTTTTCCAAGTAATAAATATTGGCGCGCTTGGAGTGTAAGATGGTTTTTAGGTCGGTTAATTGTTCCATAATTTTCTGAGCTAGTGAAAATAGTGTCCAAATCCAGCGTGACGGTTAATCATGATGGCCTTGTAGGGCTAGGCGACACTGATTAAACGGATTTGGAATTTTCAGTCTATCAGTGTGTCTGTGCCGCCATGTTCTCATAAAGCCTGCACACCTGCTGAGTGGTTACGATAATTTAACGTATAATGGCCCCATTTTATCCGGCTGTTTTTGATGTCTACCCCCGATCTTATCAAGCAACTCTCCCATCAGTTAGCGCATTGTCTTAACCAGGACAGGCATGTATTAAAGCGGCAGTTAGATCGTTGTCGCAGCAAAAATTCAGTAGAAGAATTGAACGCGTTGGCTGGACGAATTGAACGGTCTATCGCGGCCCGGAATAAGCGTCTCGCCAGTATTCCCGCGCTGACATTCCCCGATTTGCCGGTCACCGGTAAAAAGGACGATATCGCCAAGCTGATCCAAGACAACCAAGTGGTGATACTGTGCGGCGAAACCGGCTCCGGTAAGACGACTCAGTTGCCTAAGATTTGTCTGTCGATAGGGCGTGGCGCAGCCGGATTTATCGGCCATACCCAGCCCAGGCGAATTGCCGCGCGTACCGTCGCCGACCGCATCGCGGAAGAACTCGGCGAACCGATGGGCAAGTCGGTTGGATACAAAATCCGCTTTAACGATAAAACCCACGCCGAATCGTTGGTTAAGCTGATGACCGACGGTATTTTGCTGGCCGAGTCGCAAAACGATCCTTACCTGAATCAATACGACACCATCATCATTGATGAGGCGCATGAGCGCAGTTTAAACATCGATTTCCTGATCGGTTACATGAAATGGCTGCTGCCGAAACGGCCGGATTTAAAGCTGATCATCACCTCGGCGACCATCGATACGCAGCGCTTTTCCACACACTTTAATAACGCGCCGATTATCGAAGTATCGGGACGGACTTATCCGGTGGAAATGCGTTACCGGCCGATTGAGCAACGAGAGGAAGAGGACGAGACTACTGACGACTTGCAAAACGCAATACTCGATGCCGTTGACGAGCTGTACCGGGATTTGCGCGGCGACATCCTGATTTTCCTCAGCGGCGAGCGGGAAATCAGGGAAACGGCCGATTCGCTGAAAAAGCACCACCCGACCCAATATGAAATTCTGCCGCTGTATTCAAAACTCAGCGTCAGCGAGCAGGAGCGGGTGTTCAAACCCAAAGGTGGCAAGCTGCGCATCGTGTTGGCGACCAACGTCGCGGAAACCTCGTTGACGGTTCCGGGCATCCGCTGCGTGATCGACACCGGCCACGCACGGATCAGCCGCTACAGCCATCGCAGTAAAATTCAGCGTCTGCCGATTGAACGTATTTCGCAATCGAGCGCCAATCAAAGGGCAGGGCGCTGCGGCCGTGTCGCCGAGGGTATTTGCATCCGGCTGTATTCGCACGACGATTATCTGGCCCGGCCGGAATTCACCGAGCCGGAAATCATGCGCACCAACTTGTCTGCGGTAATTTTGCAGATGATCTCGTTGAATCTCGGCGACATTGAAGACTTCCCGTTCATTGAGCCGCCCGAAGACAAGATGATTCGCGACGGCAAGACCGTGCTGCATGAAGTCAATGCGCTGGATAAATCGGGCAAGCTGACCGAAGTGGGCAAGCAGCTGGCCAAATTCCCGACCGACCCCAAGCTTGCCAGGATGCTGATCGCCGCCGCGCATGAGCATTGCCTAACCGAAGTCGCGATTATCGTTTCGGCATTGAGCGTGCAAGACCCGCGCGAAAAACCCGCCGATAAAATGCAGCAGGCCGATGCCAAACACGCGGCGTTTCGTCATCCCGAGTCCGATTTTTTAACCATTTTAAATATCTGGAACACCTACGAGGAAAAGAAAAAACACCTGTCCAACAGCAAGCTGCGCAAATACTGCACCGACAATTTCCTGTCTTACATGAGAATGCGCGAGTGGTTCGACATCCACGCGCAAATCATGCAGGTGGTTAAGGGCGATTTAAAAATGCACCCGAATACCGATGAACCCGGTTATGAAAAAATCCATCGCGCCCTGTTACCGGGCTTGCTGTCCAATATCGGCTTTCGCCATGAGCAATACGAATATCTGGGCGCGCGCGGCCTGAAGTTTTTCATCTTCCCCGGTTCCGGCCTGCATAAGCTCAAACCTAAATGGATCATGGCCGCGGAGCAGGTCGAAACCAGCAAGGTTTATGCGCGCAATGTCGCCCGGATCGAGCCGGAATGGATAGAGCAATGTGCGGAGCATCTGGTCAAGCACAACTATTACGATCCGCACTGGGAAAAGAAAGGCGCGCGTTGCATGGTGTCTTCGCGCACCTTGTTGTATGGACTGACGCTGCAAGCCGGGCGCAAGATTCCCTATGATCATGTCGAGCCCAAAGCCGCCAGGGAGATTTTTATCCGCTCGGCGCTGGTCGATCATGATTACCACAGCAACGCGCCGTTTTATGTCGCCAACCAGAAACTGCTTGAAGAAGTGGGCATGATTCAGCATAAAGGCCGCCGGGTCGATTTGGTCGAGGATGAGCAGTGGCTTTATGAATTCTACGATAGCAAGCTGCCTCCCGAGGTCGTCAGCGGCGTTACTTTAGATACCTGGCGAAAAACAGCCGAACGCACCAACCTGAAGATCCTGTTTTTAACCAAGGAGGATTTAACGCGCGAGCAGGAGCAAGATTATGTTAACGAGTGGGATTTTCCTGACAGCAAGAAAATCGGCAATCTGACTATCCCGCTGCAATACCGCTTTGAACCGGGCCATGACGAAGACGGGGTGACGGCGATCATCCCGGTGCATCAATTGAATCAGGTCTCGCAAACGGCTTTCGACTGGCTGGTGCCGGGGCTGCTGGAAGAAAAATGCATCGCGCTGATTAAGTCCCTGCCCAAGAACATCAGGAAACATTTTGTGCCCGTGCCTGAAACCGTCAAGCAGTGTCTTGAAATCGAGCCGGACTTTAAAGGCTCGTTGCAGGAATGGCTGGGCAACCGCTTAAGAAAACTGACCGGCGAGGCGATTCCGCTCAATGCCTGGAATACCGAGACCTTGACTGATCACTTGAGGATGAATTTCAGGGTTGTAGACGATCAAGACCAGCTGCTGGATTACGGGCGCGACCTGAAAAAATTGCAGCTCAAGCACACCGCCAAAGCCGGGGACAGCTTCGACCAGATCGCCGCCGACGAGCTGAACTATACCGGCTGCATCGGCTGGGCATTCGATGATCTGCCGGAGACTTACCAGTTTATTCAGAAAGGTCAGTCGTTTGTCGGGTTCCCCGCGATCATCGACGAAGGCGATGCGGTCGGCGTGCGCATTTTCGACACCGAGCAAAAAGCCGCGTTACAGCATCAGGCCGGATTAATGCGCTTGTTCCAGCTGCAATTGCGCAAGGAATGCACCTATGTGACCAAAAACATGCCGAAGTCGGCGGCGGCAGAACTGACCTATAACCGCTTGCCTAAACATCCGCTTATCGGCAATGACGCGGAGGTGTCGTATAAAGACGATCTGCTTTATTTAGTCCTGTACGGTGTATTTATTGAAGGCCGAACTATTCGCACCCAGCAGGCCTTTGAACAAACCTTGCAACAGAATAAAGCCGGGCTGATCAGCGCCGCCAATGAAGCCGGGAAAATCGCGTTGGAAATCATGGAGCTGTACGGTGCTATCAAAACCCAACTGAACCGCCTGAATGCGAATGATCCGCTGGCTAAAGATATTAACGAACAGCTGGATTTGATGATTTATGCCGGGTTCATCCGCAACACGCCTTACCAGCAGCTCAAAGCCATCCCGCGCTATTTGAAGGCCGTGCAATATCGATTGGATAAACGGGATAACAACCTGCAAAAAGTCCAGGAAGTCAGCCGGTATGCGACGCGGTATTGGAGGGACGTGGAGAAGAACGCCAAGAAAGATAAGGTTATCCCGGAACAAGACCCGTTCCGCTGGATGCTGGAGGAATTCAGGGTTTCGTTGTTTGCACAGCAGCTTAAGACCGCTTATCCGGTTTCTGTAAAGCGGATGGATAAGGCTTGGGATGAGAGAGGGTGATTAGCTCAATGTAGGGTACGCTGTGCGTACCTTTTTACGCATAAATGAATTTGGTATGCACAGTGTACCCTACACATTTTTATTCCATAGCAGAAGTATCCAAATCATCGAATTCCATGATTCCATGAGCTTTACTGCCCCAATCAGCAGGGTAAACACCTTGTTTGACCCAGCGGTGAAAAGTTGAATAAGGCCAATCCTGCACGGATTCCACATACCCATGTTTAACCGGGTTATAGTGGATATAATCGAAATGCCGGGCATAATCTTTCTCATCTCGCAGAGCATGTTCCCAGAACCGGCGTTGTAAAACTCCGCGCCGCCTTTGCCGAATCCGTGAACCGCTACGTGCTTGTTCGTTGCCGCCAGCAGTAAGATAAGCTTTGGTGAATTCCTTTTTGATCCATCCCAAACGCGCCGAGTAGTGTGTGTCACCTTCCGGCATTGTCAAAATGGCATGAAGATGGTTATCGAGCAAAACCATTGCATCGATTTGAAACGGCCATTGTTGGCGGCATTCGCGAATGGCAGTGCGTAGGAAAACACGGGAGGAATCGGTACAAAGGATCGGTGCGCGTTGTTCCGTTACTACAGTAAAGAAGAAGGAACCGCCGGGAACATAAGTACGCCGAAAATGGGACATAAGCAGAACACCGAAGTATCAAGATTGTAGGGTACGCTACGCGTACCGCATTGTGGACGAGATTGATTTTAACACGGCATAGGTTTTTAAGAACATGATATGATGCGTTAGGATTTAAGGTACGCGCAGCGTACCCTACATGGCTAGGGCCGCCGTAGACATAAATTTGTCGCGTAATTTTTGCTGCTTGCTTGGACAAGGACACCCAATGAAGCTTTCGCAACAATAGCGACACTATCAATCTTTAGGGAAAACTCATGCAAGAACTATTCAAGTCGACAAGAAGATTTATTTTTTTGATGGCTCTTTTTATTCTGGTAGAAATTATCTTCTCTCTCTTCATCATGTTACAGCGTGGCACAATGGAACAGATGGTGGGGCCTGTCTTTGTAGATGAAAAAGTATTAGGATCAGATGCGGAGTTTAGAATATTGAGTTTCGATTGGGAAATTCCA
>DATBQC010000237.1:0-1533 GCA_036561065.1 Methylobacter sp.
TGCCTACATTCGCTTACCACTTTCTACTGCCAGATATTAATGAATAGCAAGCAACCATCCTTACAACCCAAGCCGGGAAAAATCTTAGTCATCGCAATGAGATTCCTCGGTGATGTGTTGCTGACAACGCCGCTTATTCGCTCGTTGCGGCAGGCTTATCCCGATGCTCGACTTGATGTGCTGGTGTTTCGTAATACGGCTGCCATGCTCGAAGGTAATCCGGATATTAATCATATTATTACCACCCCTAACCGTCCCAATTTTGCCGATTATCGACAGTTATTTCGGCAATTATTCAGGCAGTATGATCTTGCCATCGCTACGCAGGCCGGGGATCGCCCTTTTCTGTATACCCTACTTGCAGCGTCATTGCGGGTTGCCGTGGTGCCGCCGAAATACACTACCGGCTGGTGGAAACGTTTTTTTGTTCAGCATTGGACAGAGTTTGATGACGACGATACGCATACAGTCTTGCAGCACCTTAAATTATTGGATTTGATTCATGTTCCTCGGTGTTTTTCATTGGTTCCGCCGCAGATCGGCAGTAGTCAGATGGTAAAGCAGTTTCCTTTTTTGGCTGATAATAGCGTTTATGCTGTGCTGCACCCGCATCCGCAGTGGACATACAAACAATGGACTGTGGCGGGTTGGGTCGAGGTGGGGCTTTATCTTAAAAATCTGGGTTTAAGACTGGTTCTTTCAGGAGGGCCTGCCCAAGAGGAAATTGATTATGTCGCCAATATTCAGCGGCAACTTCCCGACGATACCATCAATCTGGCAGGCCGGGCTTCATTGGCGCAGTTGGCGCACATTATTGCTCAGGCAAAATTATTTATCGGGCCTGACACCGGCATCACGCACTTGGCTGCCGCAACCGGAGTTCCGGTGATTGCGCTTTATGGGCCGACTAATCCGGTAAAATGGGCGCCTTGGCCTGCCGGTTATCAGCAGGACATCAATCCTTTCCATAAAACGGGTAGTCAGCAGGTCAATAATGTCAGCTTGATTCAAGGTAAGGCGGATTGTATCCCATGTCATTTGGAGGGCTGCGATCAGCATCAACAGAGCCGAAGTCAATGCCTTGATTTATTGGCGGCTCAAACTGTTAAGGAAGCAGTAAATCAAGTGTTAGTCTCATCAATAGTGCGGTGACCCCCCCCGTTACTTTGTGCTGATGAGTCGAGTCTCAGCCCCCTAATAAAGTGCCCTATTTTTATGAATGTTCCTCCCAAAATACTGATTTCTTACGAACCATTTCCCCCCATTGCTTTTGATTTACAAGAAGCTTTTGAGAAACTAGGTATAGAAACAAAATTATTCACAACTCCTGATTATGAACATTGGTTCTATAAAAAAGTAATTAAAAGAGTTAATAAGCTCGCCCGTAATTTACGTTTAATAAAAAAAGACCATGATCTTTTTCTGAATCATCCATTGAACCGTTTGAATTATCTATCAAGCCATTTTCAAAAAGTCTATGATGGATTTCAGCCTGATTTCGTTTTTTTCATTCATGGACAGCCCTATGCCAAT
>DATBQC010000238.1:0-1669 GCA_036561065.1 Methylobacter sp.
GATTGGACACCATTATCGTATATCTCCAAGTATATGTCTCTGGCTATCAGGACCACAGAAGACCCTGGATTCTGGGCACACAGGGGATTCAGCATTAAAGCAATTGAGGATTCGATAGCAGATAATATTAGGGCGGGAAGATTTGCCAGGGGGGCGAGCACAGTGACTATGCAGCTCGCAAAAAATCTCTGGCTCTATAGACAAAAAACACTCGCTCGCAAACTCCAGGAATTAATACTGACAATGTACCTCGAGCAGAGTTTGTCTAAAGAACAGATCTTGGAATTATATCTGAATATCGTAGAACTTGGTCCGGATGTATATGGTATAGGTCAGGCAAGTCTCCATTATTTCAATACTATTCCAACGACGCTATCCATTAGTCAAGCAGTCTTCTTAGCAACTATCCTACCTCATCCAGTCGGTATATATTTCGGGCAGGACAAGAAGCTTTCGCCGGGCAGACTAGCCTATGTTCGCAGGATCATTCAGTTGATGTTCGAAAGAAAATTGATATCAGAAGAGGAGTATAAGGAAGGCATGGAAGAGGAGCCTATTTTCGGCTCGCAGAAACCTCAAAGAGAAGGAGAGGCTTTCACTTACACGAAAGGTATTGATCCTTCAGATTGGAATTGAGGAGGAAGGGATATATCCCTTCCTCCTCAATTCGCTCACCAGCGCTTGCTACGGCTCTTTCCGAGTTTGCTCGGCTTCTCTTTGCTCGGAGGAGCCGAAGGAGGAGGAGGAGCAGCAAATGGATTGCCAGCTAGAGGATTCGGAACTAATAGCGGAGATATTAGAGGATGTGGGGGTGCCGGAGGATGGATAACTCCTGTACCCCCACTGAATGATGCTGTCATCGAATCCTGTGCTGAATTCGATAAGCTTATACCCATAGGGGCGAAATCCAGCGCGGCTTCCGGATCGATAGACGCAATACCCATCGCTCGAATCGATACGCTTTGCACGGATTTGCGATATCCTCCAGAAGAGGCATAGCAAAGGGAATTTGCCATCTTCCCGCCAAGCTTCTCAGCGACAAGAGCAATGGCGTCATGGCCACCTCTTTTAGCTCTAGCCCTCATCGTTTGCATGACGGCTTGGGCTCCGGCATAATTACCCACGTTAGCTTGAACTTCAGCTTCGACCTGAGCCTTTATAAGAAAAGCACGAGCGACAATCTCGTCCACAGCTTTGGTCGGATCTGTTTGCTCTTCACCGGATTTGACGAACCGAATTTTAGCCTTCAACGTCTCCGTTTTCTTCTGAGTCTTACCATCTTCTCCGACAAGTTCGTAAGAAACTGAAGCGTTGACTATGGTCATGTCTCGCGGCAATGGTTGAGCCTGCTGTGTGAGAGTCAGGCGAGCAACAATCTGGCGACTCTCTTCCGACAAGATATCGGTGAGGGTGATAACCGCCTTGCCGTTGTCATCTTTAACATCGACATCGGAAAGAATCTCTGCGATCTTATGGCCGTTTTGGGCTTCGAGAGCCACAGAGACGTTCACAGCGTAACTCGAGAGCAAACCTCCGAGCTCCTTCGCAAACGCCGAAGCTGCATCGTCAGGATTCTTGATGAAGGCGTAATTACCCGCACCTTCTTTGGCGAAAGAAGCGAGGAGATCTTGATCAGCATCATGTCCATAGCCGAAGGCTGATACCGTGA
>DATBQC010000239.1:0-2433 GCA_036561065.1 Methylobacter sp.
CAACTTTCGACATTCGGTTCTCCATTTGCATTCCAGTTCGTCGCAAGTCATATTAATTTCTGACCGAAAGCAAGGACTATGTCCAGTCGTATCTTGAATGGCTCGCACCAGTTCAATTTCTGACAGCATACCCTTAGAATCTTTAATGCCGATAAACGTCGCCAGCTCTTGTAAACTTAAAACTGTCATCGGCCCGTCTTCTTCCAAAATGGAAATATACAAAGCTATGAGCAGCTTGTAATAGTCTATTTCCGCTTCTAACCAATCGGTTAATTCTTTGCCCGGTTTAAAATTTCTGGCTAGTGCTTTGTAATAAGCAGCTTCTGAAATCCATTGATGCCGATTAAGGGGCTTTACGGCATGATTTAGCATTGACCGGAATCATGTCGCTTTATCTTAGCCGATGGTTTGCAATGCGGCAATACGCTCTTCCAGCGGCGGATGGCTCATAAACAAACTCTTTACACTGCTGCCGTTAATGCCGAAAGCCGCCAATTGTCCGGGCAGGTCTTGCGGCTCGTATTCACGTTGCAAGGCGCGAAGTGCGCTGATCATTTTATTCCGTCCGGCCAGGTTTGCGCCGCCTGCATCGGCC
The DNA here is from genome assembly GCA_036561065.1 of Methylobacter sp. Lineage (GTDB taxonomy): Bacteria > Pseudomonadota > Gammaproteobacteria > Methylococcales > Methylomonadaceae > Methylobacter_A. The sequence goes on from DATBQC010000239.1 coordinate 596, forward strand.
TTAAATTCCCGGTAACGTGAGAACCACATGACCAGCATGGAGGCCAGGAATCCTAAGGCGATTTGCGCGACCATCTGGGCTAGAAAATAGCCCATACCATGTCCCCGTTCGTTTTGAAGAATAACGCGGTCAACCACATGACCGATGATGCTGGCAAAAAAGTAAACGAAGGTGTTTACCACGCCCTGCATCAAGGCCATCGTAACCATGTCGCCATTTGCGACATGGGTCATTTCATGGCCGATAACAGCTTCAACTTCATCGTTGCTCATGTGTTGCAACAAGCCAGTACTGACCGCTACCAAGGCACTGTTCCTGTTCATTCCTGTGGCAAAGGCGTTGGCTTCGGGGGCTTGAAAAATACCCACTTCCGGCATGCCGATGCCCGCCTGTTGGGCTTGTTTAGACACAATCGCAATCAGCCATTGCTCGGTCGTGTTTTGCGGTTGCTCGATAACTTGAACCCCCATCGCCTGCTTGGCCGTCCATTTCGACATAGCAAGAGAAATGACCGAGCCGGTCATGCCGATGATCGCCGACATGACCAGCAATGCGTTAAGGTCGAGATTAATGCCCTGTGCATCTAAGGTGCCGGACAAGCCCAATAGGTTGAAGACAATACTGATCACAACCATTATTGCGACATTGGTCGCCAGAAATAGAAAAATTCGCATCATCGTTAGGCCTGCTATGTTCAGTGAAGGTTTTAAACTATGCCTTTGGAATAGTAATAGTCAGTACGCCGTTACGGTATTCGGTCGTCATTTTGGACGCATTGGCAGGTCCGGGCAGTGTCAATGCCCGTTGAAATTGACCGACGAAACGTTCCCGATACTGATATTTACCCTTTTTGTCACCAGTTTCATCTTTTGCCCGTTCTGTTTTAATTGAAATCCGCAAAACCTGATCTTCTAACTTTACGTCCATTGATGATTCATCGGCGCCGGGCGCATTCACGGTCACAATATACCGATCCTGTTTTTCCTCTAAATCTACGGCAGGCTCTGTACTTAAGCTGCCTAAAGGGGTCTTCATATGAAACCGCGAAAAGGAATCGCCGAACATTTGTTCCATTTCTTGTTGCATATGCTGTATTTCCGCATAAGGATCCCATGGGCGATTCTTAAAGAATTCATCATCCAATTTGGGAAGACTGGGGTTGGGGAGGTTCGATGTGTTGGTTTGAGGCGAGCTAACTTGACTATAAGACCCGCTCAGTTGATTGAGTCGGTCATTCATTCGAAACATCGTATAGGCCAGTAAGCCCAAGATAAGCACTAATACGGCCGCTATAGCGGCAATGGTTTCATTTTTCATTTCTATCTCCTGAGCAAACTGCCGATGCGGTAACGTAGACATTCGCAGCGCCAATCACCCTTAGGGGATTTAATCGTCCATGATTAAGTCCCAATGAAATCAAATGCGGACTAATGAATCTCGATACTTTTGCGTTTGCTTTTCTCGGTTTTTGGGATGGTCACTTTCAATATGCCATCTTTGAACGAAGCTTTTGCTTTTTCACCATCGACATTGTCGGGTAAGGACAGGGTGCGCTGAAATTCGCCACGCGATATTTCGCGACGAAAATATTTACCTTTTTCCTCTTCCTTTTTTTCTTCTTTGGTCGAAGAGCGGATGGTAATGGTCTGATTGGTAACCGATACTTCCAAGTCTTCTTTTTTTACACCCGGCAATGCAGCCTGAACTTCTATATCATCAGTGTGATCGAGAATATCAACTTTGGGAAGGCTGATTTCCGGTAGGGTAGGCATATTCCCGTCCAGTAAGCGAGGCCATCTGCGTGAGAGGAAATCATCAAAAAAATGATCAAACTCATC
>DATBQC010000240.1:0-1742 GCA_036561065.1 Methylobacter sp.
ATAGCCACCCGTCCCAAAGTTTGCATGGTGGTGTGCGCAAGCAGAATTTGCTCCTGTGGAATGGGCTTTTTCTGCTCATCAAAACGCGCCACCGCCTCCACGGTCATAGCATCGGCAACAATATCCTGCATGACATATCCAATCGGCGCCAACAGTGATGCCAAAATATACCAGTCTTCTGCGGGCATCAGATGGGTCATGTAGTCAAGATCTGCCAGCAAGTTTGCCATGATCAGCAAACTTGCAGCAACCAGCGCCGCGCCAAGATAGACCAATCCGGCCTTGTACCGCCAGAGTAAGTCCACCAGATGTCCGAATGGCATCTTCAAAGCCCACGGCAGCATAACCCAAAAACTTAAAGTAGCTAGAAATTCGGCGGATAAATCGAGATATTCCTTGACAAAAAAAGTGCCGACGATGCCTGTTAAACCGGACACACCTGCCGCCAGATAAACCATCAGCGGCGGCACATAACTCACGCGCATCTGTCGGGCAAGATCATAGACGTTACGATCCAGACAGTTGCGCCACAGTAGTAACAGCCTGGTAATGTCCAGTAAGTCTCTATGAATTGATAATTGATGCTTAGGCATGAGTTATCCTTGTATTCGATAGGTAATAAAATCAGACTCTATGTGAATTATAGTGGGGGACACACTCGTTAGCAAAACCTTGTGAAGTGTGTGAACCCAAGAAAAAGCTTTGGCGCTGTTTTTTTTACAGCTTGTTCATGGAACCAACGATGCAGAAATAATGGCTCAAGCACAAATAAAACAAGGGTAAATAAAATCCAAATTAGCGTCACTAGGTGTATACACCAGTATTGCAACTGCTGATAACGATCCTAGGCGTTCATGACTTCCAGCACGTAGAAGCCAGGAATTCCTGTAACTAAAGTTGCAAGCCTTGCCTAAACTGTAAATTTTCCTTCAAGTTGCTCGAATAATTCCAACTTGTTTGCCGCTATGTCACTGTATAATCGGACACCAAAAATTCAGCTCGCTAAGTCAAAAAACCGTTAACAAGAGCGTAAAGAGACTATTTATGAATTGGCAAAAAACTATCACTACTAGACTGCCATTATTAACCAGCATCATTGCAACTGTGGCGCTAACCGGTTGTGCCACCACCACACTTAAGGAGGCTGAGCAAAATGATCCTTGGCAAGGCTGGAATAAAAGCACACAGTCTTTTAACGATAGCTTCGACAAACACGTATTAAAACCGGTTGCTATAGGCTATTTGGACATCATCAATAGAGCTGTTGATGACGGTGTAACTAATTTTTTTAGCAACATTAACGATATAGGTGTCACTATCAATGATATTTTGCAGCTTAAATTGCTGCAAGGTGGCATGGACATTAGTCGTTTTGTGATCAATACAACTACCGGGGTCGCAGGCGTTTTTGACTGGGCTAGTAAAATGGACTTATCTAAACATAATGAAGACTTTGGTCAAACCTTAGGCTTTTGGAAGGTACCATCGGGCCCTTATTTAGTACTGCCATTTTTCGGTCCTAGTACCCCCAGAGACACCATAGGGTTGATTGGTGATGCCTTTATGGATCCTTTAACCTATGTTTCTATCTTCGGTGGTTTTGCTGGTTCTGCGGCAACAGCTGGTGCCAGTGCGTTGGATGTGACGGATTATCGTGCTGGCATTATGACTAGTGAAAAAGTGGTTAACGAAGCAACCAATGGCGATCGCTACGACTTTATAAAAAACTCCTATCTACAACA
>DATBQC010000241.1:0-2612 GCA_036561065.1 Methylobacter sp.
AGAACGAATTTCGGTTTCTGTTTTCGGCATCAAAGCCGAGGCGGAAGGCGGTAAAGGCATTGCGGCTTTCCTATTGGTCGCGGCCCTCCTTTTTGCAGCGCGTTGGGTCGGTCTCTTTTGAGACCGACCAATACCGTGCAGAATTCAAAAGTTCCGCTACAGACGGGATTTAACAAAATAGGGCAAAAGCAACGATTGCGTTCACAGAGCCAGCGTCCCATGTAGCGCCTTGCTACGCAGCTCCTCGGTGGAAAGGCATCATCTATGGGGTTCTTCCAGCTTAACACGCCGAAAGACATGCTGGAAAAAGCCAAGCGTGAACTAACTCGACTTGAGAGCGCGGATTCCATTGATCATGTCTACAATTTCTTTGTAACGGCATATCATATAGTTGACTATTTGGATGGGTGTTTGGCGAAGACGGACGTTGACGCCATCAAGGCTGAGCCATTGATTCTGTTCTGTTATGACGCATGTAACAAAGCGAAGCACATGCGATTGACACGCAAGCGTCCTGACGTGGTAACGCCAACACATTATAAGGTTTTAATAGGAGGCCCGCCCAACACGCCGGACAAATCTCTTGAACGATGGATTGTCTGGCAGGACGGGACTAATCTGGAGGTCATAGGTTTCGCTCGGAGCGTGATTGCGAAGTGGGATGAGCTTTTCCGCAAGCATGGAATTGCTGCATAACCGAACCCGTTATGCATAATTCAAGCCTTTTGCATAAGCGGGTTTGGGCGAAAAGCGGGTGGCGGCTTTTGAGAGACATAGCGGTTGAGCGACGCAGCGAGCGCCGATGCGCGGTTCCATTATCGCCGCTCACGTGAATCCGCCATAATCCCGTGGTGAAGAAGCGAATCGTCCGTCTCGCTATGGGTGCCTTATGCGCTTGCTGTTGATCGCCGTTTTCGGGGTGCTCGCCCTTTCGATTTCCGGCTGTGCCTCAGAGCAGGCTTCCCGCGAGGCTTTCGCACAGAAACTTCGTGAAGATAGTGCTCGGATAAACGCTAGGGGGGATGCATACCTTGCTAAAGCAATAGAGGATGGGGAGACATATCGTGCTGATATGCAAAGGCGTCTTGAAAGTTACACGCCTATTATGCGTAAATACTTTGCTTGCAACAAAAATGCCTCCAGGATTGTTTCTACTCAAAGTGGAGACCCTGGATCGCTGGCAGTAGCCGCGAGGATTCTATGCAGTGCGGCTGAGATAGACCTACAAAACGCCATCAATGCTGCTTATTCTAACGATCCAAGTTTCGGCTTGCAAACTATGGAGAAAATTCGAAAGCTTGCGGTCGAAACCAACATCGGTAGTATTGTCGCTTTCCGGATTAAGGGCGGGGATAAGTCAGAGCATCGGCCTGCGCCCTTACCGAACCCAAGGCAAAACATCTAGCGCGCTTTAGGGTAGCAATCAGACGACGCAAAGACCGGGTGAGCGAACAGGAGCCGAGGCCATGAGGCTGTTGGTAGGACATTTGGACATGCGCGGCGGTTATCAGTCGCAGGAAGCTTGGATGACCAAAGTTATAGATGAAGACACCGGCAACATAGTCGGTTCCGTTCACCACCAACGTTCGCCAGCTATGCGGTTTATCTCGCTATTCGGCGGGAAATACGAAGCTGAGTTTTCATCAAGTAATTCGCAATTGGAATGTGACGCTTTCGCTAAAGGTGTAGAAGCGGTTCTAAATCACATAGTGGCCATACCTGACGAATCGCGTTCCTCCGGCGAACCGACATAAAAACATATACGTAAAAGAGGAGAAGCCAAAATGCGCAACGTCATTTTTATCCTAGTGGCACTGCTTGCGTCGCCAGCCTCCACCGCCAAAGCCGACGATCAAACCAAAGAGTATGGCGGCAATGCGCGGTCTATAATTGAGATTTACGACCATATATTGGTTCAAGAAGACCGAAAACACATTGAGAGACTCATACGCGGAATGCAAATTGGTCTATTGTGGGCTAATACTTTGCTGAAGAACCGAAAGCAGCCGTTGCTTTACTGTCAGCCTGACCGTCTCACGCTCACGGATACACAGGTGATCGACATGATGCGTCAGGCGATTATAGATAAACCGAAATGGGGCGACTTTCCTCTTGGGATGATGGTCTTATTCACGCTACAACGAAACTTTCCCTGTTAAGAACAGTCGCCGCCACGCATCGACGTTTTTGCATTAATCAAGGATTTCGTTCCAAACCCAAGAGACTGAAAAATCTAAACATTTTTGGTGCAAGAGTCTGGTGCAGAACTGATCGTCGATTTTGCAGCTTGGCCAAGACCGACGGGGACGGCTGCTCCGGGTCACGGGCGGACGAAAGGCCCGCGACCAGCCCCGGTCCGGTGATTCACTGGCAGTGGACATAAGCCCGGCCTTGCGATGATGTCTGGAACTAGACCGCCCCACCGACTGCAAGCTACAAAAGATGGGTATCCTGACGATGCCGCTAGGATTCCTCGCAGGACGGATTCCGTTAGAATTCCTAACGGGGCGGACTCTGCTTGGATTCTTGACGGAGTGGATGCCGATAGGATTTTTGACGGAGTATGCGGACTATAGCTCCGGCACAGTGATATCTCGAATCGGGTGGCCCTG
>DATBQC010000242.1:0-8261 GCA_036561065.1 Methylobacter sp.
TTATGTAGTACGGCGAGATAGCTTAGATCATGTTAATGCTCTGGAAAAGACTGAGCACATTCGAGGCCGGTCTGCTCGTTTTCTAAATAGTTAAATGGTTTTTAAAGTAAGGTGGGAGTAGATTGAATGGTTGAAATCGCGAGCGGGGAACGGCAGATTGCTCAGATAGGGGGATGTTTAAAAGGGATGAGTACGGGAAGGGGATATCATAAAAATGACCGATTGTCATAATCTCGTTGGGTAATACGGCCCGGATTGCCCAGTACCATGCAGTAGGGTGGGATATCTTGAGCAACCACGGCACCGGCACCGATAGTTGCGCCATTCCCTATCCTGACATTGCCGCATATCCGTGCATGCGCACCAATATACACTCCTTCGCCAATTACAGGGCCCTTCTCCGTATCATCGGCTGGCTTCAGCTTGACTTGCTGCCCAATGTAACAGTTTGGACCAATGCTGCAATTCCTTACCTCAATCCCCCCGAAGTGAGTAATATGGATGCCGGGCGCAATATCGGCACTTTGGTCGAGATCGATATCATAGGCCTTACGCGCACAAAATGATAATATCCAGTAAGCCGGGCAAAGGGGGGCGGCAATGACCCAGCCATATCGGTATTTGCGCATGTCCCTTAACCAGCGGCCAAAGCGGTATATCACCAATACCTGAAGTCCTTCGTGTTCCCATAGCAAACGCAGGAAACCAATTGGATAGAAAGGCTTCTTCTCTTGAAGAGCCGCGCGCATGGCGTCTGCACGAATGTTCTCAAACACTCAACCTCTCCCTTCTCGTTTTGCGTTTACACACTCTATGGCATCCATATCCTGGTGTTTTCGCAACTCGGAATTGTCAAAATTTCGCAATACTAACTGTGCGGGATTGCCCTGCATTACTACGTCTGCCGGGATACTTCTTGTTAGCACTGTACCAGGTAGAAGCGTGGCGCCATTGCCAATATTGATGTCGCCGTAAATCACACAATCGGAACCAATCCACACATTACGTCCGAGTTTTGGGCGTCCTCTGCCGGCATGTCTTATCCCGATGGTAACTCGCGGGCCAATTATTGTTCCCGCTCCTGTTTTTAACGATCCGAAAAAAATATATCCTTGATCGGAAAAACAAACGCCATCTTCAATTTCACAGTCACGGCAAATGTCGCCTTTGCTGCTGATCTTAATGGCTAACTTCAGTGGCGTAAGGGGGATGGCTATGGCGAGGTATAGCCATGCACGCCAGCCGCGAGCCTTACGTTTTAAATAGAACCAGCGAGCGATGCGATACATCATCAGTAACCGCAGACCGGGGGAAGTTGCCAACAACCATGAACGCGAAGCCAGACTTATAGGGCGATCCGGCCAGCGTCGCCGATGGGCAATATCAATGTCCATCAACATTTGGCTCACCTTGCCGCCTGTTTGCTAGGCAGGGTGCTGACAAAGTTCAGCAAGGCGGTGGCTACCAATAGCTGCCCTTGCTCATTGAGATGACCTCCATCATTGGTAAGCTCCGGATTCAGCACCTCTACCTCCTGCCCATCCACGCGTACCTTGCAGCATTTATCGGTCGATTCAGTTTCGATTCGAGCAAGGTCGAACAACCGGCCCGTCTTAAGGTACCGTTCACGAAGCTGTGTGTTGAACTCTGCGCGCCTGGCATTGTCGAGATACCCGTTGGGCTGTTTGCTCATAAGCTGTTTGAGCCAAGCTTTTGGCCCCGTTTGTACCGTTACCAGCGGAGCGGTAACCGCCACAAAGTTGGTATCTGGATGTTTTTGCGCCAAGGCTTCCAGGTTGGCAATATAGTCGTTAGCCAGCTGTCGGGCATTGGTTGTAGCATTGAAGTCGACATAGCATAGCTTCATCAGGGCTATGTCCGCTCCTTGAGCAGCGCCGGCATCAATGGCGGCGGCAAAATCCTGAATTTTGGACATCGGGTCGCCGTTTTTGCCAATGGTGAAATGGCTAATACCTTGAGCTGTAGGTGCTGTCCGCTGTTCGTGAATATCGATCTTGGCGCCGTCCCGATTGGCCAAACGCGTTACGCCGTCTAGGATGTTATAGCCCACCGACTGGTGACCGAAAACCACGCGCTTTTTTTCCAGTGCCTGCCATTCCGGTGTGCTAATTTGCGTTGTTGTCATCAATTTTTCCTCATGGTTCGATTTATTGCACCCCGGCAGTGCCAGTATTGCCACTGCAACCAGCAACCACCATTTATACATATTTCTCATTGTCATAGCTTGTTTCCGGTTAGTTCTATTCAGACTAAAAAAGTCGGTTGGCGATTTACAAGTATCTGTAAGATAGGTGGGCGAGCTTCTTCAATCAATAAGTGCTATCACCTATCGCGATCCCGCTATTAAGCGGAATGCCTTACAGGGTTTAATTTACAATGACATCTAGTCCGTCCTCAGCCAAGTACAGGCGGTTTAGTATTCGGGCCGATTACAGTCTCCATTGCAATCCCTGGCCAATGCAGCACGGCAGTGGCTTTACGTTTGGCTTCGATGTCACGGTAGATAAATTCCGCTTGATCAAGCCCCATGCCCAATTCCTCGGCCAACTTGGCGCTTGGTTCACCGCTATTGAAAGCCAGCAATGCAATATCCATTTTGTCGTAAGGCAGTGCAAAATAGAATTCGTCTTGTCCCTGCGCCATGCTGTAAGTATCGGTTGTGGGCTGGGCGTTACATATGTCCTTGGGAAGCTCCAGGTAACGTGCCAAGTCATAGACCTGCGTCTTATACAAATGAGCGATGGGCTTTAAATCGGCCGAGCCATCACCGTTTTTCACAAAAAAGCCTTGGTCGTATTCCAGGCGGTTCGGCGTGCCGACGACCGCATAGTTCAACCTGTCGGCGTGAAAGTACTCAAGAGTTTTGCGCACCCGCTGTTTGAAGTTGGTGGCGGCGACGATCTGGAGATAATTTTTCGAGTCCAGTCTTTCCTCGAATAATTGTCCTTCCGGCGACTGCACCACCAATTTGAAATAATTGAAATTGCCTTCCTGACCGCCGGCGATAACGATTTTGTTTTTCCAGTCGGTGGTATAGGAAGGAAAAACGGCACGGATGGCCTCGTCACGCCAGCGGTAGCAACCCAGGGCATCCAATACGGGAGCAATATCGAATTTCTCATAGGCGATACCGAGTTGCTCTGCCACCATGCGTCCACGAAGTGTGCTTTCGGATGCGGAGTCGCGCTCTGGCAACAGCAGGCCAAACACCCGTTCGCTTCCGACTGCCTGCACGGCCAAGGCCGCGCAAACCGCGCTGTCCACACCGCCGGAAATAGCTACCACGAGGCCGCGGCGATGTAGATGGCTGCGTAACAACTCACGCAGACGTTCGGCAATTTTGGCGGTTTCGGCAGCTTCGTCGAGCTTGAGCGCAGCAGTAAGATTCATAGACATAGGTAAGCTCCTCAATAATGAATTTAGTTTAATTCGGCAAGTAACGCGGCGCACTGTTCCATAATCAGTTTGCGGGACAGCTTGCCATTGGTAGTGCGTGGCAGTTCGGGTAAAAACAGGACGTGTTTGGGCACCATATAATTTTCCAGGCGCTCGCTGCAAATGCGCTTAATCTGTTGTACGCTCAGCTCTTCACCTTCGCGCGCTGCAACAAAAGCGCATACCGCCTCGCCCAGCAAAGCGTCAGGAATACCGATCACCACTGCGTCTTGTACAGCAGGAAGGCTATAGATGGCATTTTCAACTTCGGCAGGGCTGACTTTTTCCCCTCGGCTTTTGATGATTTCGTCGTTACGTGCCACGAAATAGAAATCTCCCTCTGTGTCCTGCCGGAATAGATCGCCGCTTTTCAATAGGAACTCGCCCGGCAGTGGGCCAGGCACCAGCACTTCAGCGGTTTTCTCCGGCTGCTTCCAGTAACCCAGCATCACATGCGGGCCACGCACATGCAGACAGCCAACCTCGCCCTGTGCCACCGGCTGTCCGTTTTCACCCAGTAATAGCAGTTCGGTGCCGGGTATGGCGCATCCTACCGATTCCAGTTTTATCTCGGCCAAGTTAGGATTTAGGTAGGCGCTACGGATGCACTCGGTCTGTCCGTACATTTTGTATAGGCTAGCCTGCGGAAACAGCCGCCTGATGCCGGAGATAAATTCAGCCGGCAGTGCTGCAGCGGCGTTGGTGATCAGCCGCACACTGGGGAAGCGTAGCGGTTGTTTGGCATCCTGTGCGAGCATCATGGCATAGACCGTGGGTACGCTGGCGAAGCTGGTTACTGCTTCGTCATGCATACGTTTAAATACTTGTGCAGGGTAGGTAAATGAGCGCTCCAGCACTAGGGTTGCTCCGGCGCGCACCGCAGAAAGCCACTGAAAAAGACCATAACCGAAATTGAGCGGTAACGCAGAAAACAGTCGGTCATCCTGTGTGAAGCCCAGATATTCATTGATACTGTCCAGTACAAACAACAACGACCGATGTGAGTGCATTACCCCTTTTGGGTCACCCGTGGTGCCGGAGGTGTAGATCAGTGCGGCTAAATCCAGTGTGATGGCCTGTTGTGGCGGAGGAGTGGCGATCATGTTAACCAAGGTATCGTCCAGATTTTCAACACCTGCCGGTAATGCGCTGGATGCGGGAGTGCACAATATTCGTAGTGTCGGCATTTGCTCCGCCACCGGGCCGAACACGCGTGCGAAATGCGGTTCACTAAGCAACACACGGGCGTCTGCATCGCGTAGGATAAACGCCAGCTTATCGGTCTTAGTTTGAGCATTAACTGTGACGAATACCCCTCCTGCCAGCAACACCCCGTAAATTGATAAGGCGCATTGCCAAGTGTTGTCCATGAAAATCGCCACACGGTCGCCACGACTCACGCCGTGCGTGCGCAATGCATGGGCGAGGCGGCAGGCGTAATGCGCCACCTCGGCATAGCTCATTCGCACATCGCCTGCAATCAAAGCGGTATGATCAGGATAGCGCGAGGCAGTATTGAGCAAAGTATCTTGCAACAGTCGGGACATAGCGTTCACCATTTTTCTTTAGGCGGCAACTGCTTGTTTGCGGTTGATAAAAGCGGCCAAGTTGTCCACGGAATCAAGATTGGCCGGAAGCATTTCGTCGTCGTTTACTTTGATGCCAAAGGTTTCTTCGATGAAAAGAATGATTTCCAGAACGCCGGTGGAATCTATAATGCCGCCATCAAGAAAGGAATCACTATCTTGTAAAGCCGACTCATCTTCAGTGAAGAGGAGGTTCCCCAAAATATATTGCCGAATGATTTTCTTCATATTCATGATCCTGAGTAGTGTTAAGTTAAGGAAGTGCAAGGAATACCCGTTTCGCGGATAGTCTGGGAAAAACGCTCAATGAAAAAATAATGGCACAGCTGCGTGGAAAGCACGCCCACCAGAGCCATATTGTCTTTGTAGGCAATCGAATTGCCGCGACGCGCCTTTTTAAGCAGGAAGCCGACTTTTTGAGCATCGAAGTAGCCGTAGCGTTTGAGTTTTTCTTCGCTTAGCAAGTCATCCACATAGGCTGGCGGATGCGCAGAGAAGAAAGCGGGTATGTCCGGAGCGCGATAGGGTTGCTTGTGGCGCTCGATAATCTGCCGAGGCAGCTGGTTTTTCATCGCTTGCTTAAATAGGTACTTCTCGTTGAGCGCGCGCATTTTTAGTTTCGGATTCAGGCGATTGGCGAACTCAATAACGCGGTGATCCAGAAAGGGGAAGCGACCCTCCACTGAATTCGACATCAGCATGCGGTCTCCCTGGGAGCATAACAAATAGTCGCCCAGCAGTGTTTTGGCCTCAAGGTATTGCGCTCGGTTGAATGAATGCCAGTTGCCGAAAGCAGGAGGTAGCTGCCCGGTTAGCCCGTCGACGGCATCTTCGCGTAACGCGGCGTTGAGTTCCTGCGAGAAAAAGACCTTGCATTGGGCGGTGGTGAACCATCGGGTAAGATGACTGAATCCCGGCTGATCAGGATTGTCTAGGCCGATGCTGTAATATTTGCGCAAGTAAGATTTAGCCTGGGCGCCGGAAGTTTCCAGATAAGGGTATAGTGCCTTGAGCAACAGTGGTCGCCATTCGGACTGAGGATTGCGGCCCCAGAATTGGCGAATCTTGGCTTCCTTGAACAGGTCGTAGCCGCCCAGTGCCTCATCTGCGCCTTCGCCGGTGAGGACTACCTTGTAACCTGAGGTGCGCACTAGCGCGGACAACTGGCGCATAGGTGTTGGAGCCGTGCGCAAAATGGCTGTTTCGGTATGGAAAATAGTTGCGGGGAAATCTTCGGCAATATCATGGTTACGACAGAGTGTCCGGCTGTTTTCGACACCAAGATGATCGACCATTTGCTGCTGGAAAGCCGATTCGTCTAAGGACTGTTCCTCAAAACCAATGGAGAAGGTCTTGAGCGCGGTATCCGAGTGGTTGCGGATCAGTGCCACCAATGCAGAGGAATCGAGTCCGCCGGAGAGATAGGCGCCGACCGGTACATCCGCACGCAGGCGGATGCTGGTTGCATCGGCCAGTAGTGCGTACAACTGCTCGGCTAGTTCGGCGTCCGAACCTTGATGATATTCGTCCTGCTCGGGAAAACGCCAGTCCCAGTAGACTGATTCACGCAAATGACCGTTTTCCAGCACCAGCATGTGTCCAGGTTGCACCTCGAAGATGTTTTTAAACAGAGTATTAGGGCTGCGCGGTGCCCAGAAAGTGAATGTCTGATCCAATGCTGCCGGGGAGATATGTGGCGCTTCCAATAGCTGGGGTAATAACGCCTTGATTTCCGAAGCGAACAGCAGTCGATCGCCTTGACGAGTGTGGAAAAGCGGCAAAATACCGGCCCGATCACGCACTAACAGCAAACGTTGGCGGTTGCCGTCCCAAAGAGCGATGGCAAATTGGCCGTTCAGATGCTGCACAAAAGCGTCGCCATATTGTTCGTAGGCGTGGACAATGACTTCAGTATCGCTGTGAGTATGGAAGCTGTGGCCCTGTTTGAGCAAAGTCTGGCGTAACTCTAGGTAATTGAATATCTCGCCATTGAAGGTGACCCATACAGTCTGATCCTCGTTGTGCATTGGCTGAGCGCCTCCTTCAAGGTCGATGATACTAAGGCGAGTGTGTCCCAACCCGATCCGTTGTCCGGGATCAAGATAGACGCCGCTACCATCCGGGCCACGGTGGTGCAGAGCGGGGAGCATGCTGCGCACATCCCATTCGTTAATTTTGGTCTGCATCGAGAGAGCTGCGATACCGTTAATTCCACACATGCATATTCCTTAGTAACTTCGGTATGGTTAAGTGTTGCCTTTTGAGCTGTATATGAAATGAACAATCTGGCGATTATTTTAAATAGAAAAATGAGAAAGAATATTGGTACAACCACCTAGGTTGGGTTGATATTTTGCTGTCGCTCAACCAAAATCGAGATAAAAATACAGAAAAATTCCGGGCAAGTGTTTAGAATCGATAGAAAACGAAGGCATTGATTTATCTCTTATTAAATCAGGGTTAGAAGGTATTAAGAAAACGCTCTGCTCTAATTGCTCAAAGGAGCATCAAATTTGCAGTTGACAGGCAGGCGAGTAAAAAGCATAATAAGCGTCTCAGTACGGCGCCTGTAGCTCAGCTGGATAGAGTACTCGGCTACGAACCGAGCGGTCGGGAGTTCGAATCTCTCCAGGCGCGCCACACTGAAAAAAGATTATTCCCCTGTAGCTCAGTCGGTAGAGCGGATGACTGTTAATCATTAGGTCGGCGGTTCGAGCCCGTCCGGGGGAGCCAAGTAAATCAAAGCCTTACATGAAAATGTAGGGCTTTTTTTATGCCTTATGGCTAAGAAATAGGTTATTGGTCTGGGTAACGGTCTGGGTTACGCTTATCGCTGTAAATTATTTGTCAGACAAAAACACCGGCAAGCATTGCCAAACATCACACCAAAAAGCCGGTATCATCCAGCATTAATCCTTACCTCCTCACCCGGTAAGCTTCAAACAAATTGTTAAACCCTATAATTTCTAATCTGAGTAGCTGATGAAGCCACAAGATTAAATTAATCGACCCCACATCCACGAAACAAGCTAACTTGCCAAGATAGTTAAATTTAGCCGGTATTTTAAGGCAAAGGTGATTAGTCTGGTTTAGCTATTGGGTAGGGTAGCAAGGTACTTCTAGCAAGCCGAGTCGGCCGCGTGAACATAAGAGGCTTTGCTTAAAAACACACGAAATTTTTTAGCTAATGATTTTTTTAGAAATTGGAAAGTAAATAGC
>DATBQC010000243.1:0-8656 GCA_036561065.1 Methylobacter sp.
TTTGCGAGAATCCCGCTATCGGTGAAGCAAAGAAAGGCGACCTCTCAAGTTTTTTTGTTCACAAATTCAAATTTAATCGACAAGAATATTTGATTGCCTACCGGCCACTCAAGGATGGTCAGATCAGTAATGCCGCACTGATTGAGTTTTTAGTGATCGATTTCTACAAGGTTGGTACACACGAAAATTTTTACGATGAATTGAAGCGTTATATGAGCGAGGAATAACCATGAACAATAGCGTTACAGCAGAAGAACTCTTTGCCACAGTCCGAAATATGCCGTCTACAGAGCGAGCGCGTTTTTTCTCAATGTTGGGTGCCAACGCATTTCAAAAAGAAGATTACTCCCACGAGCAAGTATTTGGAGACCTTGAGAATGATGAATTTACTGCCAGTGAAGCCGCTGAGTACCTTGAAGTGTCCCTGCCGACTTTTCGGAGATATGTTCAAAGTAAAAAGATCAATCCTAGCCATACTGTAGGCCGCAATCAATTTTTCGTAACTAAAGAACTAAAGTCGTTTAAGCGTTCTTTGCGGGATGTGAAGGGGCTATCGGCGGCTTAAATCGCATCCTATCAAGCCGTGTGTTGGGCAACACCTTTTCGTTGCCCAATATTTTTGCGCCCGGTGATTCGACGGCGGCAAACAAAGCCTGAATCTGTCCGCTATTCTAAGGCGTTGAATTGTTGGGCATAAAAAGCATGCCCAGCCTACCGGGCTGCCCCGTCTTTTTGATGTCAATAATACAATTATGTAAGCCTGACCCCTTTCATTTGAGTTAGACCTCATCTTATTACCCAAATGAGAACAAGTAGAGCGACCCAGGCAATGACCATGAAGAAAAGAACAATCGCATATAGGACGCGCTGTGAGTGATTGAAGTGTTCGAGATTAGTGTGCTGTTGCAGACCAAGGTGTTTTTCAAGTGCTTTACATCTGCGGTATTTTTGGTTTCTTATACTGGCGAATTGTAGTGCACAAAACCACGCATAGGAAAGCAAAGAAACACCGACGAAACACAGGCCGGATAGGAGAACCTTGATTCCGACTTGTGATTGAACGGCAGGCTTATCCAAAACGGAGACTGCAAAGCCAAATAGCACCATTGACAGAGCCCATAGTGAATTTGTCACCGTCCAAACCAAAGTATCGTGATGCTCTGCCGACGCCTGTGCCGCTTCGTATTCAACAAGCATGGCGTCGTCGGTTGGATGTTTTTCCTCGCGTGTGGGCATTTCTGGTTTTCCGTAATTTTAAAAATAAAAAATCATTGTTGTTTCATGCTGTTGTGTATATTTAGTGCGTCCTAAAATAAATTCAGGTAGCGTCATATAAAACACACATGGACTAAGTATAAACACTTACAACAAATAAGAGCAATAAACTTAAACGTTAGCCACCGTCAATCTCAGCATACGCGGTTCCACCGGTTGCTCGATCTACTTGGCTAACGAAACCGCATTGACGGAAATTGATTTTCCGGCTGTCAATATTAACGATGTCAAAACGGTTTGAGGTATGATTCAAACTTCATAAAGTAAACGTCCGGCAGGGGGTTGGGTATGTTAATCAAAACCAAAGCAAACATCTTAAGCAGCCAAATCACTGACCGGGCGGTTTTTGAATCCCGACGGGAGTTTATTAGAGCGGCGACTGCGTTGTCGGCGGGGCTTATGCTGCCGGGCTTGGGGCAGGCGGCAACGGGAAAATACGCCGATGTGCCGGTCGGGCCTTATTCGGCAAAGTTGCAGGTGACTGATCGCGAGGATGTCGAAAGTTATACCAATTACTATGAGTTTTCGTCGAATAAAAAAGATTCGACTGTTTTAGCCCGGCCATTAAAAACCAAGCCTTGGAGCGTGGAAGTCGTCGGCGAGGCGGAAAAAACGGGCGTTTACAACCTGGAAGATATTCTCAAAGACAATCCTGTGCAGGAACGCATTTACCGGTTCCGCTGCGTGGAAGCTTGGTCTATGGTGGTGCCGTGGATAGGGTTTCCGTTGGGCGATATGATCAAGCGATTTAAGCCTACATCGAAAGCCAAGTTTGTCGAATTTACCACGCTTTATAGCCCGGAAATCATGGTCGGCCAGCGTTCCAATGGTTTGGACTGGCCTTATGTGGAAGGGCTACGCATGGATGAAGCGATGCATCCGCTGACGATGATGGTTACCGGCATGTATGGCGATGAACTGCCCAACCAGAACGGCGCGCCGTTGCGTTTGATTGTGCCGTGGAAATACGGATTCAAGAGCATCAAGGCGATAGTTAAAATCCGCTTTACCGAAACCATGCCGGAAACCGCTTGGCATAAAAACGCGCCTAATGAGTACGGCTTCTATGCCAACGTTAATCCTGAAGTGTCTCATCCAAGATGGAGCCAAAGCCGCGAGCGGGTGCTGGGCAGCAGTATTTTTACTCCGAAGCGCGATACGGAAAAGTTTAACGGCTATGGTGCGGAAGTCGCGTCACTATATTCCGACATGGATTTAAAGCAGTATTTCTGATGTTGTATCGCGTACGGGCATGGTTTGCGCGGATTAGAATTCCCTCTCCGGCGGGCGATGGAGCGTACGCTCTTAAGTCAGCAGTGTTATCTCCGCACGCCTATCCCGATGCGAGCGAGGGGCAAAAACCTTTGTTGAGTCTATCCGGTAAAAAATACTGGGCGGGCCTAAAAATTGTTGTTTTTTTATTAAGCCTGATGCCGTTTGGATTGCTGGCTTATGGCGCGATCAATGATGAACTGGGCGCTAATCCGATAGAGGCCTTGCATTTTGGCTTCGGCGACTGGGCCTTGCGGTTCTTGTGCATCGGTTTGGCGTTGACGCCGATTAAAATATTAACGGGGCAGGGCTGGCCGATACGATTTAGGCGCATGATGGGCTTGTTCGCTTTTTTCTACGCCAGTATGCATTTGCTGGTTTTTATCGTGCTGGATTTGTCGCTATCCTGGGGGGCATTTAAAGACGAGGTGCCGAAAAGTCCTTATATCCTGATGGGCTTGTTGACGTATTTGTTGTTGGTTCCGTTGGCTGCGACCTCAACTAAAAAAATGCAGAAAAGATTGGGGCGGAACTGGGTAAAGCTGCAACGGCTGGTGTACCTGGCCGGGTTAACGGCATTGGTGCATTATTTTTGGTTGGTAAAGTCGGATTATATCGAGCCGTTGATTTATGCGGCGGTGATCGGTGTTTTATTAGCAATGCGGCTGGTGGTTTATTGCCGGAATAAACACCTGATTAATAACAGGGAAATCCACAAAAAAACCGTTTAGATAGGTTAAAAGGTTATCACCAAGACACGAAGGGCGTAGATGGAGACGCGACTTTAGTCGCGCACGGTTCTCAAAGTCGTGAGCGGTGTTATTTCTTCGTTGCGTGTGATTTTTCGTGCGCGACTGAAGTCGCGTCTCCGTGTTGAATAATAGCTTTAGCCTTGAACCTGATTTACTTTATCTCAAAAGTCGTTAACGGTTCATCCGACGGTAGCTCAGTAACTTCAACATGATCGACACGGGCAGTGATTGGGCCTTTGTTGCACCATCTGATGAACTTCTCAATAACGGCGTCTTTCGCTTCGGCGATGATTTCAACCCGGCCATCGGCAAGGTTCTTGGCGCTGCCTTTGATGCCGAAATGCTTGGCCTTGTTCTGGGTGAAAAGGCGAAAGTAGACGCCTTGAACTCGACCGGAAACCAGGATTTTAACTTTACGCATCACTCTTTTATCCTCCAGCAGTAATGGATTTTTGGATTGCGGGCAAAATCTTCTGGAATAGTCGCCCCGCTGATGTCTTCGACAATCAAGTCGGACAAAGCCTGCTTGTCGATCTTAAAACGTCTGAAGTTAGTGGAGAAGTATAGGATACCTCCCGGCGACAGCAAGGAAATTGCGTTATTAATCAGCTGTACATGGTCGTTTTGTATGTCAAACGCCTCGTCCATCCGCTTGGAATTGGAAAAGGTCGGCGGATCGAGAAAAATCAGATCGTAGTGTTTACTGGGCTGCTCGGCTTCGGCCGCCAGCCACTCCAGACAATCGGCCTGGATAAATTCATGTTCTCCCTGAGTGATATTCAGCGCCAGGTTCTTTTTCGCCCAGTTGATATAGGTATTGGACATGTCCACGGTCGTCGTTGACTTGGCGCCGCCCATTGCCGCATGGACGGTCGCGCTGCCGGTGTAGGCGAACAGGTTTAAAAAGTTTTTATCTTTGGCCTGCTGTTGAATCATCATCCGTATAGGCCGGTGATCGAGGAATAACCCGGTGTCCAGGTAATCTTCAAAATTTACCAGCAGCTTGCAGCCGCCTTCTTCGATGATATGAAAACGCCCCTGATCGCCGTGTTTTTCGTACTGGTCGGTGCTTTTTTGCTTGCGGCGGATTTTCAGGAAAACCTGATCGCTTGAGACGCCAAGCACCCGAGGTATTTCAGCCAATAGTCCGGCCAGCCGCTGATCGGCTTTATGTTGGTCGATGCTTTTGGGCGGCTCGTATTCCTGCACATTGACCCATGTTTGTTCGCCTACAGGGATGTAGGCGAGGGGCGTGAGCTGGGAGCGGCAAGCTTCGCCCTGATAAATATCGACAGCGACGGCGTATTCAGGCAAATCGGCGTCATAGACCCGATAGCAGGTGATGCGATTTTGTTTGACCCAGTTGGACAGTTTTTTCAGGTTTTTTTTGAGTCGGTTGGCGAACATTTCGGCAGCGACTGGCTCAGCCGTATCCCTGCTGGCAACACTTACTATGTTCAGCTCACTGGCCGGTGTGTCAGTGCTGGCAGTTTCCGCTTGCGGGGTAGGGCGGGTCTCGGTCGCTTCAGCAATCCGCTGTTCCTGTATTTTGCTGGTCTCAAGTGCCTGAGTTATACGTTCTTCCTGTGTTCTGGCCTTGGGGATGAAGAAATTGCGTTCTTCAATATCCAGCCTCAGCAGCTTGCATTCCAGCGCGCCATTAAACAGGGTGATAGGCTTTTTCGAGCGTATGCCTAAGCGAAAACCCAGTTCCGGGTTACTGATAATCATCGCAGCTTTCCAGCCGATAAAATGCGCTTTTAGGGATTCGCCGAATTTTTTATACAGTTCGGCGGTTTCCTGTTCATCGCCCAGGCGTTCGCCATAAGGCGGGTTGCATATCAGCAGTCCCGGCTTCCAGCTTTCGGCAGGTTCCGCATCTTCAATATCGCGGCGCTCGACATGGATTTTGTTTTGCAGGCCGGCATTGGCGATATGCGCCAATGCGGTGTTGACGGTATGGCGGTTTTGATCGAAACCGACGATAACCGGCAGTTTTTCCAAGCCGATTTTTTTGCGTTGTTCGGCTTCCGCGCGTAACTTTTTCCAGCATTGCGCATCGTGCTTTTTCCAGCCGGTAAAACCGAAATAGTCGCGCAATAAACCGGGTGCGTAATCAGCGGCGATCATCGCGCCTTCCAACAACAGCGTTCCTGAGCCGCACATCGGGTCGATTAACGAACCCTGTTGCTTGGCGATTTGCGGCCAGCCGCTACGCAGAAGCATCGCGGCGGCCAGGTTTTCTTTCATTGGGGCCTTGATGCTGACATCCCTATAGCCGCGACGATGCAGGCTTTCGCCGGAAAGATCCAGGCTGAGTTGGGCATTTTCGCCATTCAAATACACATTGATGCGGATATTGGGCTGTTCGGTATTGATGCTGGGCCGGGTTTGAAACCTTGCTCGCATCTGGTCGACGATGGCATCCTTAACCTTCAAAGCGCCGAAATGGGTGTTGTTAATCGCTTCCGAGTTTTTCGCGCTGAACGAAACCGCAAAGCTGTCCTCAGGATTGATATGCTCAAACCAGTCGATCTTTTGCACGCCGTTATACAAGTCTTCCTGGGTTTTTACCTCGAAAGAACTGAGCACCAGTAAAATCCGGTTTGCAGTCCTTGACCATAGACAGGCGCGATAAGCGGTTTCCAGGTCTCCCTGAAAAGCGACGCCAGCCAAGGTGGCTTTGATATTGTTTACGCCGATTGCGCGGAGTTCATCGGTCAGGATGGATTCCATCGCTTTGGGAGTGGTGGCAAAGAGTTGGTAAGGCATAAGGACTTAGGCAAAAGGCGAAAGGCTAAGGGCAAAATGTCCAAAGCCAGCTTTGGACTCCATAATAACGCTGGAGCTCAAAGCTGGCTTTGAAGAGTCGGAACTACTGTTAAAGCGGAGCAGAGTAGGTGCAAAGCAACGGTTTTTCGCCCTTAGCCTTGCGCCTGCTTTTTTACTGAATCTTAATCAGCTCAACATCAAAAATCAATGCGGCATTCGGGCCGATTTGGCGGCCTGCGCCTTGTGCGCCGTAAGCGAGTTCTGATGGAATGTAGAAGCGGTATTTTGCGCCTTCTTTCATCAGTTGCACGCCTTCAGTCCAGCCTGCGATGACGCGGTTTAGCGGGAATGTAGCGGGTTCGCCGCGGCTGTAAGAGCTGTCAAATTCTGTACCGTCAATAGTGGTGCCTTTGTAATGTACCGTAACGTTATCGGTTGCCGAAGGTGAAGTAGTGCCTGTTCCAGGAGTCAATACT
Organism: Methylobacter sp.; assembly: GCA_036561065.1. GTDB lineage: Bacteria > Pseudomonadota > Gammaproteobacteria > Methylococcales > Methylomonadaceae > Methylobacter_A. The sequence goes on from DATBQC010000243.1 coordinate 6,548, forward strand.
TCGTATTGCAAACCGGTTGCGGTCGTTACGATATTAGGTTTTTTGGCATTTTCGGCAAGAAATGCGGTTCCTGCGGCTTTATTTTCTTCAGGGGTGGTGGCATTGGCCATTGAAAACATAGTAAATCCTATAAGAAGAGCGGTGATAATTAAAAGAACTTGAGTTTGAATTTTTCTCACGACTTATCCTTCATTGTTAACGTAGAATCTATAGTTTATCAAAAAAACCAGCCTTTGTTTCCTAACTCACCTTGGCATTCCCGCAATTGGCTTTGAAACAGTTTGGCCCGTCTGGCCACTTTGTCGGCAATCTGCACCAATCCCTGTTTTTGCAAATAGCTCTTGCGCTGATAGCCGCCATGCCCTTCGTGGTAAGCAAGGTACAGGTTTTTTGCATCCAGTTTCGATATGCCTAAACGGGTGTGGCTGATGTTGCAGTACCAGCCGATAAAATCCGCCGCATCGGAAAATTCTTCGCGATCCGCTCCCCAGCTGCCTGCCTTATCTTGATAGTCATCCCAGGTTTCATCTTTGGCTTGGGCATAGCCGTAGGCGCTGCTGGGCCTGGGCAGAGGAATAAATCCCAGCAGCCAGGGGCGCGGCGGTTGAGCATCGGCGACAAAGTGCGATTCCTGATGCATGATCGCCATTTGAACGTGAATAGGTATGCCCCATTTTTCAAACGAGTTCTTGGTATCATCATACCAGTCTTCTTTTTCCCTGAAAGTAGAGCATAGATTGTCGCCGTTTTTAGGCGTGAGTGCGGTGCAGGCCGTCAGCGCGAGTAACAAGAGCAGGAATAGTGGCTTTTTCATGATGCGGGGATTTTTGATGTTGCAGGCGTTCTATTCGACAAAGTCAGGACAAGAAAAATAATTGTAATATAAAGAAAAAATATAGGGGAGACACTATAATTGCATCGGGTAGCCTTGTACAGTATTTGAACGGCAAGATAAACGGATAATTCAGAGAGGAGAGTTAGATGAATGTAGATTTAAACCGGCCTTATCGGAAAAACTTGATGTCGCATGGTCTGATTTATATGGGCGGGGAAGAGCGGGATATCACCATTAAAGAGCTTTCGTTAACCGGTGTGCTTGCCGAATTGGAGTGCGATCATGGCAGGGATGCTAAGGAGATTTTCAATATGCTGTCCGCATCGACTACGATAGATTTGTATCTTCCTGAAATGCGATTGGCTGGTGAAGCTGAGGTGGTCAGGGTCGATATGCAGGATGGTCAAATATTGCTCGCACTGGAATTCAGGAATGTTGTCTATGATGTCGATAACCAGCTGTACAAGAGGGATGTACATAGAAAAAATATGACGGCTCCGGGCAAAATCCTGCTGAACGGCGAGTATCGCGAGTTTACGACCGTCAATGTTTCGGTGGACGGGTTAATGGTTCGTCTTGCTGAGGCTATAGATGTCAAAGCTGGCGATGTCACTGTGTTTGAATTCGATCAGCTGGGCCTGGACGGCGAGATAAAGGTGATATGGGCTGAACGCACCGCCGATGCCGGAACGCTACTCGGCCTGCAATATGTACACATGGAAAAAACAGCGATTAAGGGGATTCCCCGTTTTGCCCGCTAACAAACTGCATAACGGCCTGCCACCAGGGAAGCTCCTGATTGAGTGGCAGGGTGTTATGGTTTGCATCTTTAAATGACCAGAGTTTCTTAGGCTGGTGCAGTGTCTCGAACAGCTTCAAGCTGTGCTTATTGGGTATTATTTCATCTTGTTCGGCCAGCAGCATCGCTGTATTTCCCGAGTAGTCTTTTAGGTTTTTAATGGTGTCGAATCTGTCTTTGATCAGCCATTTGGCCAAGAAAAACCAGTAATGGTGTTGGGCGACATCGGCCAGGCTATCAAACGGCGTGACTAGGACTATGCCTTTAACCGGAACCTGCCCGCTCTGTACAATACCGCCGACTACGCCGCTGCCGAGTGATTCGCCCCACAGGAAAATAGGGCCGCCAAAATCGTTCAATGCCTGTTTTGCGGTTTGGATGCCATCGGCAATTAACGCCTGCTCTGATGGAGTGCCCTGTCTGGCAGCATAGCCTGGATATTCGGCCAGGATCACCCGATAACCCCGCTTTTCCA
>DATBQC010000244.1:0-16186 GCA_036561065.1 Methylobacter sp.
AGCATCTATTTTGGGAGTGAGCCTTATATTAGGCATTGTATTGTGGATCAAACGATAATTGACAATGTTACCAAATTAACAAAAGCCAACGGTAAATATCCAGTCATTAAAATTGTCCTAACCGAGAAATAATTTGTAGAAGTTCATATATGGACTGCCCTGCCACCCACTTCTTTCATTTAAGTATCGCGTCCAAAAGAGCCAGAAGTTTTGGAATATCCAGCGGCTTGGTCAAATAATCGGTAAATCCGGCGGCCAGGCCTTTTTTTACATCCCGCTCCATCGCATTGGCGGAGATAGCGATCACCGGGATATCGCAAGTAACGGGATCGCTGTGCAAATGGTACAAAGCTTCAAAGCCATTCATGCCCGGCAGGTTAATGTCGAGCAAAATAAGATCGGGATGATGTGCTTTTGCCAGCTCCAATCCTTGCTCTGCGGTCCGCGCATCGAGCAACAGCAAACTGGTATGCGTGGAAATTATTTTCTGCACCAGACGCAGATTAGCCGGATTATCTTCGATATAAAGCACCGTGTGCGCTGTAACATAGGTGCTATGCATGGCTTCATCGGCGTTGGAACCCGATAGCAGATAAACTTTTGCCTCAGCTGGGGGCAGCTCCACCCAGAAAGTGCTACCAACGCCGACAGCACTTTCAACGCCGATACTGCCGTCCATCGCCTCGACCAAACGTTTGGACAGCGCCAGCCCGATACCGGCCCCCTCAATACCGTCATAGGCCGACTCTATGCGTTCGAAAGGCTTAAACAGACGCGACAACGCGTCAGCCGCAATGCCCCGACCGCTGTCATGGACCGCAATCCTGATCCTATCCTCTGTTGCAGGTCGGCAGCTGATCCTGACGCTACCTTTCTCGCGGTTATATTTGATCGCATTGGACAGCAGATTAAGCAGAATCTGACGCAACCGCAATCGATCGGCCTGCACGGTACTAACACTGTCCATATCCAACTTCAACTCGATCTGATGCCCAAAAGTCAGCGGCTGTAACAAAGCCACACACTCATTGATCAGCGAAGGCACTTCTACCGGCTCCATTGACAATTCAATCCGACCGGTCTCGATGCGCGCTAAATCCAGCACCTCATTGATCAATTCCAGCAAGTGTCTCCCTGCATGGAGAATTTCGCTGACATTATCAGTTTGATCCGGAGTCAACGGAGCCTCCTGATCGCTTTCCAACAATTGCGCAAAACCCATAATCGCATTCATAGGCGTACGCAGTTCGTGACTCATGCGCGATAGAAACTCAGACTTGGCGCTATTGGCTCGGTCGGCTTCTTCCTTCGCATTAACTAATAACTCGGTGCGCTGCTGTACGCGGTGTTCAAGCTCTTCATTAAGCTGCTTAAGCGCCAACTCGGCCTGTTTAAGCTCGGTTATATCCTGCACCGTACCCACCGAGCGGATCGGATTTCCCTCACTGTCAAAGTACGATGCGCATCGCTCGGTCACGTATTTAATTCGTCCGTTCGGCATTAACAAACGGTGCGAAATCTCATACGGTTCTTGAATCTGCAAAGACCGGCTGTAGGCCTCATTCACGGCATCCCGATCCTCCGGATGTATCGCATTCAGAAAAGCCTCATAGGTCGCACCGAACTGATCCTTGTCGATTTCAAACAACTGGTAAATCTCATCAGACCAGATCAATTGATTGTTACTTAAATCCAGCTCCCAGCTGCCTATTTGAGCGATATGCTGCGCATCATTCAACTGTTCCATAGCCTGTCTAATATCGGCAGTACGCTGCTCTATCTGCCGTTCAAGATCCGCATAATGAAACTGCAACTGCTCGGTCATGGTGTTGAAGGAAACAGCCAACTGCCGGAATTCATCGCACCCAACCAGCGGGGCACGGTGATTCAAGTCCCCGCCTGCAATCTGTTTCGTGGCGATAATCAACTGTCGTATCGGGGCTACCAGCGTGCGGCCCAATAACAGCGCAACCAAACCTGAACCCAATAACAAAAAAGCCAGCGCGACCAAGCTGAGCTTTTGCAAGCGATAAAGCGGCGCAAAAGCCTCAGTAGTATCCATCTTCACCACCATGCCCCAGCGCAACGCGGGCAGGTAACGCCAAACACCGATGACCTCCACTCCTGCATAATCACGGGTGACGCCCTTGCCGTGTCCGCCGGCAAGGGCCGACCGCATGGGCTGAGCTATTTTTTCCAGCGGAACGCGATAACGAAAAGCTGCATCCGGTACTCGCCGCAAAGAAGCGACAAAAAGCGCCTCATTGCCGTCAAGTTGCGCTAACACTGTTTCGCCTGTCATGCCCAAGCCGGTGGTATCGCTGGTGACGGCGGTAAGTTTGTCCATATCCATTTGCAGAGCCAAGGTGCCGATCACCTTGCCCTCCTTGAACAAGGGAGCTATGATAAAAATAGACGCCCTTTCAGCCGATGGCGCATAAGGCTGAGCCTGGGTGACTTGCATATCAAGCAACGCGATAGCTTCCCTATGCGCGTTGGCTAGGGTTGTGCCGCGATAAGGACCGGTGTTGAGATTGGAGCCTAAATCCGCCTCATGCTTGATAGAAAATACGACATTGCCGGCCATGTCGGTGAGTAACAAATCGTAGTAACCCACGCTCTCGAACAGAGTATGAAAATAATCGAGATAAACCCGTTCTTTCGCCCGATAGCGCTCTACTGCGACTGCGTCGGCTTGCAGAACCGAGTGGGCTTGCAGAGTATCCAAAGCGGCAAACGATTTCGCCAGCAACCGGCCGTCGTTCAAGCGCTCGTTCATATAAGCATTAATCTGATCCGCCTTTTTGTCGGCAAGGGACGACAGATTTCCCAACGCCGATTGCTGCAAGGTGCGTTCAAAAGCGTGAACATAAAGCCAGGCCAGCCCCGCCAGCGGCAATGGCGACAGCAGCAAAAAGCCCAGCATCAAACGCGGAATAATCTTGCTCAAAATCATGGCTGACCTCTTTCCAGCATGGCTTGCCATGCGTCGCGGCTACGATAGCCCGGCCATGGAGTTGGCCGCAACGGTGCGTTGGACGCAAACACCTGTTCGAACTGTCCGTCAGGACGCACTTTACCTATCCGCGTCATCTTCCATAAATGGCGGGAGTCAGCATCGATAGCGGCTATCCCGGAAGGACTCTTGATACTCTGCCGCAACAATGCCGGATTAACCCGATTAGACTCGCTGGAGCCCACATCCAGCACAGCCTGAGCCCACAACTTTACACCCACATAAGCGGCTTCCACCGGCGCGCTGGTGACTCGGTCAGCGCCAAAACGAGCCCGATACGCACTAACAAAGCGGTGATTTTCTTCCCCCGGCAAAGACTGAAAATAACCCCAGACACCGTAATGACGGGTAAGTTGCCCGCCGTTCCAAGCCAGCATGCCGCCCTCTTCGACGCTGAACGAAACCAACGGCAAATCGCTCAGCCCTGCTTTGACCAGCCCGGAGAAAAAGGCGGCATTGCTGTCGCCGTTAAGGGTGTTGAGTACCACGTCGGGCTTTGTCCGGGCAATATCCTCAATGATGGCTGCCACATCGGCAGCTCCGAGAGGCAGATAGCGCTCGCCGAGAACTTCTCCACCGGAGGCCTTGACCTGATCAGCGATGATGATATTAGCCGTGCGCGGGAAAATATAATCCGACCCGACCAGATAAACGCGCTGCCCGAATGTCTGCGTGGCCCAACGGGTGCCCGGCACGATCTGCTGGTTGGGTGCTGCACCGGTATACAAAATATTGGCCGACTGCTCCATGCCTTCATACTGCACGGGATAAAACAACAGGTGCCGGTGTTTTTCGACTACCTGTTTCACTGCCTTACGGCAGGCTGATGTCCAGCATCCGAACAGGACGCTGACCTGCTCTTGTTTAATCAATCGTTCGGCTTCGGCGGCAAACACCTGCGGGTCGGACTTGCCATCGGCGACGACCATTTCCACTGATTTACCGAGCAAGCCGCCCTGATCGTTGATTTCTTCAACTGCCAGGCGCACCGCATCGACCAACGGTTTTTCGCTGACTGCCATGGTGCCGGTCAGTGAATGCAATACGCCGATTTTAATAGGGGTTGCCGCAACGGAGTAATGTCGCCAAGCCGTAAATGTAGCGCCTATCAGGATGCCTGTTAAGATCAGTACTGCGACAATGTTAAGGTGGTTTTTCACAGCTTAATCTTTCCCCTGTTTAGACGAATAGGCACGCCCTACTGCTAATTATTGTGTGACATAACTCATTCTATCGTACCGCCAGGAAGCAAACGATCCACGGTTTCAAGAAAGTGCCTGATATCAATAGGCTTGGTAATGTACTCATCAAAACCTGCCGCCAACCCCCGTTCAATATCACGCGATGTGGCGTTGGCGCTGATAGCAATCACCGGCGTCTTTTTCATCGAATCCAGCGATCGCAACACGCTTAACACCTGATAGCCGTCCATGCCCGGCAGATTAATATCGAGCAGAATCAGTTCAGGATGACGCGCCGACGCCAGCTCCAGCCCCAACTCCGCAGTATGCGCCGTAATTAGCCGCAAATACGGGTTCCTGCCCAGAATCTGGGTGATCAGCCTGATATTAGCCGGATTGTCCTCGATATAAAGCACAGTATAGAGGCACTCTCTGTCCGGCACCACCTTGGCAGCCATTGCCTGTTGTCCCGTATCATTGCCTGAGCTACCTTGCTCCAAAGCAATTTCCGGCAGCTCAATCCAGAAGCGACTGCCCAGCTCCTCCTCGCTCGCCATGTCGATACTACCGCCCATCATTTCCATCAGCCGACGGCTGATGGTCAGGCCGATACCGGTACCTTCAACATCACTATCTTCCGCACCTAGCCGTGAAAATGGCTGAAAAACCTCCTGCTGTCGTGCTGCCGGAATACCGTAGCCGGTATCGGATACCGACATCCGCACAAAGCCCCGCTGCGCGATAACTTGAACTGACACTTCTCCTTGCGGCCGGTTGTATTTAATCGCGTTGGACAGCAGGTTTAACAGCACCTGCTTTAACCGGGTACGATCGGCGCGTATCAAATAGCTGCCGATGGTCTCATCATTGATGGTGATGCCCTGTATTTGGGCGATAGGCCTGACCAGCGCCAAACATTCCCCGACCAGTTCGGAGCAAGACAACGGTTCCAGCGACAAATTGATATTGCCTGACTCAATCTTGGACAGATCCAGTACTTCGTTAATAAGCTCCAGCAAATGACGGCCCGCCTTAAGCATCTCGTCGACACAATCCGCTTGATCCTCATTAAGTCCGTCATCAATTTCCAGCAACTGCCCAAAGCCCAAAATGGCATTCATCGGCGTGCGCAGTTCGTGCGACATGCTGGACAAAAACTCGGACTTGGCATTGTTGGCCAGCTCCGCTTCATCCCTGGCTGCGATGATAGCCTGCTCGTACTGTTTACGTTCGCTAATATCGCGCAAGATGCCGACAAAGTGTTTGTTTTTGTCGATTTCCATCGCTGTAATCGCCAACTCCAACGGAAAAATTGAGCCGTCCTTGCGCAGTCCCGTCAACTCAACCTGCTTACCAATAATACCCGCCGGTTTCCCAGCCATATGTCGAGCAAGATACTGGTCGTGTTCGCTACGATAGGGCTCCGGCATTAGCAGGTTAACATTGCGATTAATTATTTCAGCAGCGCTATAACCGAAAAGTCTTTCCGCGGCAGGATTAAAAGAACCGATGGTACCGATGGAATCAATGGTGATGACAGCGTCCGCCACGTTCTCGATGATATGATTGAAAATAACCAGTCGAGCCTGCTTCTCCAAGATTCTGAACTCGACAAGCTTGCGGTCGGTAATGTCCTGTACTACGCCCAACATATTCAGCGGCGTACCATCCTCGTCGCGTACCACATCGCCACGCTCCAACAACCAACGCACCGTGCCGTCCGGCCAGACACAACGGTGCTCGATATTGTATTCAACTCCCAGTTCCACACAGGCATTAACGGCATCAATCACTTTCTGCCGGTCATCGGGATGAACGCCATCAAGAAAATTTTCATAGGTCGATTCCAGCTTAGCCTCCGGGTAACCAAACAATGGAGCAATACGTTCCGACCACAGGAGCTGGCCGGTCTGAATGTTCCAGTCCCAGGTACCGATGTTGGCATAGAGCTGACTGCGGCGCAGACGCTCCTCGCTTTTACGCAGCGCATCGACGGCCTCGCGACGCTCGGTGACATCATCGGAAATACCGATAAAATGGCTAAGCCGGCCTTGTTCATCATGCACCGGCGCTATGCGTAAGTCATTCCAGAACGACGTGCCGTCCTTGCGGTAGTTATGCACCAGCGCCTCTCCGCCGCGTCCTTCGCGCAACACAGCACGAATGTGATCCAGACCCGGTTGCTCGGTCTCTTTACCATGCAAAAAGCGACAGTTGCGTCCAAGCACTTCATTACGGCTATAGCCGGTAATGCGCTCAAAGGCAGGATTGACGTAAATCAACGGCATGTCAGGCTGGTTGGCATCCGCCATACTGATGCCGCTGGCGCTGGCCTCCATGGCCCGCTCCAACAAACGAAGACGCAGTTCGGCTTGCTTGATGTGGGTTACATCGGTGCGGATGGAAACATATTGATAGGGTCGCCCTGAATGATCCAAAAAAGGTACGATGCTGGTTTCCACCCAATACACGCGGCCATCTTTGCTTCGGTTGCAAACCTCACCCCGCCAGATATTGCCGCGCGCGATCGTGCGCCACATGTCGGCGTAAAATTCCGGCTGATGTTCACCGGATTTCACTATCCGATGATTCTGGCCCAGCAGTTCATTACGGCTGTAACCGCTGATTTGGCAAAACAGATCATTAACGTAAATAAGAGTGCCGGAGGCATCCGCCGCACTGACAATCGCATGGGCATCCAAAGCCTGCTGATGGCGCTCCCGTTCATAAAGCGTAGCGCGCAACGACTCCGATTGCTCCCGTACTTGACGATAACGTCGTGCATGCAAAGCTATTGCCGCGACCAAATGACGAGGGTCGACCGGTTTGGTCAGAAAATACTCACCGCCGCGGTTCAATGCCAGCAACTGCTTGGCTACACACGTTTCCGCCGACAGATAAATAATCGGCATCTCGGCATATCGATCATCATCACGCAGAATAGCCGCCAGCTCCGGACCGGAACACTCCGGCATATACATGTCCAGCACCAGTAACTCGGCCGCAAAGTCCTCGAGCATCTCGGGAACCTGTAAGGGATTGGACGCTTCCAGCACTGTCATGCCGGCTTGCCTGAGGATCAGGCTGTGAGCCGCCAGCTGATCTAGATCATCATCAACCAACAACACACGGAAAGGTTCCAGCGGCGTCAATGCCGCGGAGTCGGCAACCACTCGCAGCAAGGCATCCATATTCACCGGCTTGGTCAGATAACAGGTCGCGCCTGCCCGATAGGCGGCAAGTTTCCCCGCCATATCTCGCCGCACCGAAATAAAGATAACCGGAAAGGCGGTAAGGCACTGTTCCTTCAATTTCTCGATAGCACGCGCACCCGCATCGTCGCCTTCGGGAAACACCATGTCCATGATCACCGCAGCAGGCGGCTCGGATATAAGATCCGCGGCACTAAAAGCGACAAGTTCGTGAAACACATCAACCCGGTAACCCGCCTGTTCGAGTACCGAGCGCAACCAGCCGGCCTGATCCTGATCATCGTCTACGACTACGATGCGCGAAACCCCTGTTCGCCCTCCGCGCAACTGAGGAACAAAAACGTAGTTAGGATTGACAGTCTGCGCTTCCAGATTCGCCAGTGCTTTACGCAGGGTATCCAGTACAGGTTCATCCAATATCCCGTCAGAGGGTATTCCTGCCGCAATCAGTTCCAGTTTACGCGCCGCTTCGGAAACCAGCATCAGACGGTGCCCCCCCGCCGAACCGACCAAGCTATGCGCTGCACGATGCAAGGCCTCAAGCGAATCGTGCTGTCCGTGCTCTAGATCGGCCAGCAGAGTTTTCAAAAACGCCACGCGATCCGGCAGACGTACAATGAACTCATCCCGCATTTGGGAAAGAGCGGCCTGAATATCATTTTCCATGGTTGGTTCTAATTAAGGTTGCAATAATCGTAAAGAATTTTTCACCACGAAGACACGAAGAAAAGCCGAGATAACAACTTCGTGTTCTTCGTGCCTTCGTGGTGATTTTTTCTAATTTGCGTAACATCAGTTACTGCAACCAGCTAAAACGTCGCCTGCGCAACGGGCAAGATTGGATACGAACTCCGCATCGCGTTTAATGGTGATGTTAATGTGCAGGTAAGCCGGAGCTGGAGTCGTATTGCTGCTGATAAGAATGACCGGAATATCTTTGTTGCGGCTGCCGGATTCCCGTAGCGCAGCCACCAGTGCCAAGGCATTCAGATCAGGCAGTTCGCGAGCGGCAACCAGCAAATCGAACGGCTGATGAAGCAGCAGTTCCAACGCAGACAGCCCCCGATCCTGGCTGACCAATCGTACCGATAGCGGTTCCAGCACGCCCTGACAGAATTTTCGTGTAGCACTCGAGGGCTCCACCAATAATGCCGACATACAAACCGGCATACTGGAAATGCGCAGTTGTTCCAAATCCTGCTCAATAGCCATTGCGACGGCGCTATCTCCGACAGACGCCTCAGCAACGCGGCACAACAAGTCGACATAACTCAGCGCATGGCTCACCGCCAACGGATCAAAACGGCCGCGTGCGGCACTGACGAAACTCTCAAACTGATGACAAATGCGGGTAATCAGCGGTACGCCGAAAGTGCCCCCGGAACCCTTAAGACTATGGACGTGACAAAAAAGATCATCAAAGGCCCCCGCCGAATCCTGCTCCATAGCTAATACGGATTCTTCAATAAGGTCGCAACGTTCAGGCAGTTCCCTGATGAAATCATCGCGCATCCCGGCAAGCAATAGGGAAAAATCGGCATTCATAGCAAAACCTCTTTTATTATAATTATTAAATCAGCATCTATTAAAAACCCAACTCATTGCGATGCTGAATCGGCAACATCCTCAAACCGGCACACCTGATTGCGACCGCCGTTCTTGGCAACATAAAGCGCCGCATCCGCTGCCGCTAACAGGCCCTGCGCATCGGCACACTGTTCGCTATCGGCCACTCCGGCGCTCAGAGTGACGGCAAAACTCTGCCCATTATGAACAAATCGTATATCGCCAAAGCGCAGCCGGACATCATCCAGCAACTTCATTGCATTCGCAGCATCGCATTCAGGCAGCACCACAGCGAACTCCTCACCGCCATAACGGCCGATACTGTCCTGCCGACGAAGGCGCTGGCGCAGCAAATGCGCCAAGGTCTTAATGACCTGATCGCCCATCGGGTGACCCCAGGTATCGTTGACCCGCTTAAAATGATCCATGTCCACCATTGCCATGGACATAATCTTGCCAGATCGGCGAGCCCGTTCAAATTCCTGCTCTATCCGTTCCTTAATACTGGAATGCTTGAGCAAGCCGGTCAGACTGTCTTTGCTCATTAATTCATCAACCTTGCGTGCTCGTGCCGCCCGTGTCCGCACAACGGCCACCAACTTCTGGTCGACAATAGGTTTGGTCAAGAAATCATCGCCACCGCCAATATCCAGGGCTTTAACCTGCTCATCCAGATCATCCTCTGCCGACAGGTAGATGATAGGCGTGCTCAGCCACGTATCTTCATAGCGAATGGCTCTAGCCAGTTGCGCACCGGTACATTCCGGCATGTACAAGTCGATAAGCAGTATGTCCGGGTGAAATTTCTGTAACGCCGTCAGCACCTCCTTGGGCCTAGATACTTTTTCCGCCAGCATACCGGCGGACATCAGCGTCAGCCGGTAATGCTCGGCCAATCCTTCATCGTCATCGACGATTAACACGCGATAGGGCGCAAGTTCTCGTTCCTGTTGCAACATGGTAATGCAACGAGCTAAAACAGGAATATCCACAGGTTTGATCAAACAAGCGCTACCCCCGGCTTTTGCTGCGGACAGACGCGCCGAAAAATCGGCTCGCGAGGTAATGAAAATAGTAGGCAACAAATAGCCCAGCCGGTTATACAGCAAAGTCGTTGCATCGGTACCCTCTACAGAAACTTGCTTCGACAGTATGATGTCGGCTACCAGCACATCCGGTGGAGAAGCGAGAATGGTAACTTCAGCTTCGGCAAAATTTGTATAGTGCATGACCTCATAACCAAACTGGCTCAGCCCCTTACTAAGCTCAGCCCCGGCAGCCTCGTCATCCTCAATCAACACGACGCGGATAGGGCTATCTTGCTCGGACTCGGGCTTGGACTCGGGCATCGACGCCGTTGCTTCCTCCTTCTCTTCTGGAACTTCAAGTGCCCGGCGTAACCTCAACAAGTCCGTTTTCCATGCCTCCCATTGCACCAATTCCGGTACGATTGAGTCATCAAGCCAGGCCTTTGCGGTCACTTCCAGCAGCCGCGCTTGACGAGACAACTCGGAAAAGCCGAAAGTGCCGCCGGAACCGGCCAATTTATGCAAACCGGCATGAAGTTCCACCAGCATTTCGCGATGGACACAACCCGCCTCATGTCCGGAAACACGACTGACCAGTTCGTCTAAAGTACCTTCAATCTGTCTGGCGTAATGCTTCCTCAATGCTGAAAGCTGGGCGGCAAAATCGGCAGCATCGGTCACGACTTACGTTCCCAAATTCCCTGCACCTGCGCTGCCAGTGTCATCGGGTCGAAGGGCTTGGCAATCACATTCAGTGCACCCAGCGCTTGATACTGAGCCACTTCAGCCGGCTGCACCTTGGCGGTAAGAAAGATTACAGGAATGGCCGCCGTAACGGAGTCGGCACGCAGGTTTTGCAGGGTGGTAGGTCCATCCATGCCCGGCATCATCACATCCAACAGGATTAAATCCGGTGCAAATTCGCTCACTTTGTCCAAAGCCTCCTGTCCGCCGCTACAGATCATCACCTGATAGCCGCCTACCATTTCCAGCGCCAGTTTAGCCACAACCTGAATGTCCGGTTCGTCTTCCACGTACAGTATGCGTTCCAGGTTCATAGAGTTATTTTCCCTTTGCTTAAAGTATTAACGGCAAGCAGCCGCTTGATAGTGTCGAGTATATCTTGATTGGGAATGCGCGTTTTGACCAGCGCCGCCTGCACATGACTTTGCTGCTCTTCAGTCATTTCAGAACCTGACAACACAATCACCGGCGGCTCGGGGTTTAGCCGCTTCAAATCAGGCAATAGCTCCCAGCCGCTGCCATCGGGCAAGCCAATATCCAGCACCACCAGGCTGTAACGTTCCAGCGCCAGTTTGGCACGAGCTTCAACCAGATTATGGGCAACATCAAAATCAGCAAAATCTCGGCCGATGGTCGCGACAATGTGATGCAGGTCGGCGTCATCTTCCACATGCAGCACCCGTGGCTTGCAAGCCTGCTGCGTTGGCAGGAAACGGCGCACCGCAGCGGTTAATCGCGCCTCATCAAACGGTTTCTCGATCCAGTCTACGGCATTAAAGTCGCCATTAATGGCAAGCTTGCCGTCCTCGGTAAAAGCCGACACCACGATGATAGGCAGCGTTTCGGTCTTGGTTTGGCTACGAATCCGGCGAATCAGGGCGACACCGTTTTGATCCGGCAGCATCAGATCCAAGGTCATCGCTGCATATTCATTCTGCGCAAGATAATTCAGAGCAAGCTCACCGTTGGCGGCCACATCCACTTGGTAGCCGGCGCGTTGCAGCATTATCGACAACAATGCCGCGATGTCGGGGTCATCCTCCACCACCAGTAAGCACGGTGCATCCGAAATTAACGTGTTGGCTGTTTGTTGTGTTGTTTCCTCGGCCAACCAGACCGGCAGCTGAAAATAAAAACTCGCACCTTGGCCTTCCTCAGAATCAAAGCCTATCAGTCCGTTCATGCATTCGATAAGCTCCTTGCTGATGGATAGTCCCAGCCCGGTACCGCCTTTTTGTCGGGTATCGGATGAATCGGCCTGGGAAAATTTCTGGAAAATACGGCTACGAAATTCGTCAGAAATACCGGGGCCATGGTCGATGACTTCGACCTGAACCGAGTTTTTACGTAGTCGCACGGCAACTTCGACCTGAGCGCCGGGAGGAGAAAACTTGGCGGCATTGGACAGGAAATTAGTTAATACCTGTTGCAGCCGTCCGCCATCAACCCGTACCTGAACATCGTCTGCCCGTTCGATCAGCTCGAAATTCACCTGATATTGCTCGCCGTAGGCGCGAATAGACTCCAACGTTTGTTCCACTAACGGCATCAGCGCTTGAGTTTGTAAATCAAGGTACATTTTGTCGGCTGCCAGTTTTTCCATGTCCAGCAGATCGTTGATCAGCAAGCCCAGCCGTTTGCTGTTCTTATAGGCAATATCCAGCATCACTTTCACCTGGTCAGGTAACTCGCCCAGAGCCCCTCCGATGATCAGCCCCAATGCGCCGCTGATAGAGGTCAGCGGCGTACGCAGCTCGTGGCTCACGGTGGAGACAAACTCGGTCTTCATCAGTTCCACCCGTTTGCGTTCGGTAATGTCGCGCACCAATCCGATAAACAGAGGCTGCCCTTGATGTGCGCTCCGCGACACGGCTAGATCCATAGGAAAAACACTACCGTCCTTGCGCCGTCCTTCCACTTCACGACCCAAGCCGATGATGCGCTGTATGCCGGTCGCATGATAGTTTTGCAGATACCCGTCGTGCTCGCTGTGATACGGCTCGGGCATCAGCATATTGACGTTTCTGCCGATAATTTCGTCCGCCGTATAGCCGAAGATCGTCTCAGCAGCGCGATTAAACGATTGGACAACGCCTTTGCTATCGATGGTAATAATGCCGTCGATAACGTTATCGAGTATGGCCTGAGTAAACAGGACATTCTCTTGCAGAGATTGAACCAGATTAATCACATTCTCAACTCTCAGGCTCGGAAAACTGCTCTCGAATCTTAAGGATTTCCGGTAGTTGTATCAAAAACATATCCACCAAATCAGGATCAAAATGAATACCGCGATTTTCCTTGATCAGATCGACAGCCGCCTCAATCGTCCAGGCTTTTTTGTAGGGCCGTGCCGAAGTCAATGCATCGAATACATCGGCCAGCGCCGCGATGCGTCCTGTCAACGGAATTGCCTCGCCGGACAGACCATAGGGATAACCGCTGCCGTCCCATTTCTCGTGGTGACTAAGCGCAATTTCGCCGGCACACCTCATCAAGTCGGAATCGTCGCCTTCAAGAATATTGGCGCCGATGATGGAGTGGGTCTTCATGATTTCCCATTCTTCGGGTTCAAACTTGCCGGGCTTGAGCAGGATATGATCCGGGATGCCGATCTTGCCGATATCGTGCATCGGACTGGCATGTAGCATTAATTCGCAATCAGCCTCGTTCCAGCCAAGGGATTTTGCCAACAAAGCCGATATGTGACTCATACGCAGAATGTGGTTGCCGGTTTCATTGTCGCGATATTCAGCAGCACGGCCCAGTCGCTGTACAACCTGTAGCCGGGTGCAACGCAGCTCGTCGGTACGTATCCGCACCATTTCATCCAGCACGTCTTTCTGTTCATAAACCAGACGATGCGCCAATTGTGCGTCGAGCATGTTGCGTACCCGTGCCAACAGTTCGTTACGATCAAACGGCTTGGTAATGAAATCGCGCGCACCGGCATTGAGCGCCCGCAACAAAAAATCCTGCCCGTGCTGTGCGGTAAGTATCACTACGGGCGGAAGTAGCGGGGCATCAAGTTCATTGAGCTGATCCATCACTCCGAAGCCATCCAGATGAGGCATATTGATGTCCAGCAAGATCAGATCGGTGCGTTGCTGCCGGTAGATCTCCAACACCTGTCTTGGATCCTGTATCAATACCAGATTGGTATAACCTTGGGCCGACAGCATTTTATCCAACAGTTTCAAATTTACCGGCTCGTCATCTACAATCAGAATGCGGGCTGCTTCCTTCTTGTAAAGCGTGTTTATATTCATAATTTGTCGATTAATGGGTTTGCCGTGATTGTAGATCAACACTAAAGTTTTTCATATTTTGAAGCTGAGCAGTCTCATAAGCCAAACTACATACCAAAAAAGATATAACAAGCGATAGCCGCAACGCTGATTACAACCAGTTTGACTTTATTAAACACAGACTGCTCCCGCCAATAAAACAGAAAACTTGCCTTCTTCCGTGACCAGTAGGCGATCTGATTGTTTTTAAGTTGCCGACAAAAAGGCGGCACTGCCCGGCCCAGGCGATAGAGTCCATAGAAAACAAAAGACGCAATGATATAAAAAACGATAACCTGAGTTTCATGCAGGTCGGTTTCAAAAAGATGCTCGATGAGCTTATCCAGATTCAACTCGACAAACTCAAAGGCAAGATGGAGGGATTCAAGAAAATGCTCGAACAGGAAATGGAGCAGTTCGAAAAACAAGCCAAAAACAGCATCCGGTGCGACGATAACTGTCATCACAGCAGCCAGGATAAAGGCCCTAACCCAGATTTGCTGGGACCGCTTTTTGTTAACATACTTGGCCAGCAATTCCTGGTCTGCATTTGCCATATTGATGAAATGCGCGCCAACAAAATAAGGGTACTGGGTTTCGTTGGGATCGCTGTTTCTGCAATAAACAACTTTGCCGTAAGTCACAATCGCCTCCATGCTGGACACCAGGAGTATCCTGATTGCCAGATAGTCGCCTTCTTTAAGCGAGTGTTCGCAATTAAAAGCCATGCCGCTTGCACTGATATTCACGTCACGGGTTTGATTGCTGTCAAAATGCAAGCCCGACGTCATCTCGTCCGGCAGGATTTTTTCCAGCTTGGGCAATTTCAATGCCCGATCCTGCGGAACCCTTTCAATGTCTGTCGACCATGAAGGGATATTCAAAATATCATCAATGGTAGGTTGCGGTTCGGTCAGCAAAGTTTCATCTATTTTTTGGTAAAACAGATTAACCTCATCATAAATTCGAAAAAAAACTCTTCGATTATTATTTTTCGTCATGTTGACCTTATCCATAATCTACAACCTTTAAAATTTTTATTATTAGGATTTGATTATACTTATCACACTTCAAACATATTTGAGCCTACTCATTCTATTACCCTAGCCTCATTGACGACGGTTTAGCCCACCCAAATCCTGGCGTTTCTAAACATGCGCATCCACGCGCCGTATTCATCCCAATCATCCGGGTGCCATGAGTTTTGCACGGCTCTGAAGCACCGTTCAGGGTGCGGCATCATAATCGTAAACCGCCCATCTGTGCTGGTCAGCCCGGTAATACCGAACGGAGAGCCATTGGGGTTGGCCGGAAATTCCGTGGTTAACTCGCCGTAGTTATCGACATAACACAAGGCAACGGCCTCCGCTTCCAACGCAACCGCAGGATCTACGGCAAACTCCGCCCGCCCTTCGCCATGCGCAATCGCTACCGGCATTCTGGAGCCTTCCATACCGGCAAACAGGATGGACGGCGATTTTTGCACTTCAACCAAAGCCACCCGCGCTTCGAATTGTTCTGAGGTGTTGCGCATAAAACGCGGCCAATGTTCGGCGCCGGGAATGATGTCTTTTAGTCCCGACATCATCTGACAACCGTTGCAAACGCCCAAACCGAAAGTATCGGGGCGCTGGAAAAATGCGGCAAATTCATCGCGACAGCGCGGGTTGAACAAAATGGATTTTGCCCAACCGCCGCCGGCGCCCAGCACGTCGCCATAGGAGAAACCGCCGCAGGCAACCAGACCGGTAAAATCGGCCAAACTGACCCGGCCATGAATAATATCGCTCATGTGCACGTCGATGCTGGTGAACCCGGCACGGTCGAATGCCGCAGCCATTTCCACATGACCGTTTACGCCCTGCTCACGAAGTATAGCGACCTTGGGCCTTACTGCATTTTTAAACAGTGCTGTCACGTCGTCGTTGACATCAAAGGTCAACGCGACATTCAAACCGGGATCTTCATCATCGGCGATACGCTCAAACTGTTGAAGCGCGCATTCCGGGTTATCACGCAAAGCCTGCATCTTATAGCTGAGCTCGGACCAGACAGTCTGCAATTCAGCTCGGCCGGCGGAATAAACAACCTCGCCCGAATGACGAATGTTCAGTTGCTGTTCGTCGATGACCTTGCCGATCACATACGTGCA
>DATBQC010000245.1:0-1552 GCA_036561065.1 Methylobacter sp.
CACGAACAGCCAGAACAACGCGCCGATCGCAATCACAATCTTGTTGTTTCTGGTGATGCCCTCATTGTTTTTGAAATCGGGATTGTTTCTACGGTTAACTGCCAATGCCATGTTATTCACCGCGACGATAGGGTAGAAAGTCAGCACGCTCAGCAAGCTGAAAGGGTCCGGCAACCCGGAGCATAGGTTCAATATAAAGAATGCCATCGCCAGATTGCCGATGGGGAAGTCTTTGTACGCCGCCATGCCGGCAGCGGAATTCTTGATCTGTTTGAAGCAGCTATAAGCCCAGATCGGCGAGAACAGCGAGCGCGCTGCAGGCATGATCTTGCTGCCCGTGTAATGCTGTTTGATGGCAGTCCAGTTCTTGTAGAACCAGTAGATCTCATACAGTGAGAACGTGCACACGCACATCAACACCAGTTTATAGGTCGATACCGTGAAGTATTCCTTTACGCCATCAGTATTGCTGACTGCACTACTTTCGGCCTCGCTGCTCGCGACATTCTGCGCGATCTTCTTATATTGCTCGATCTCATGCTCCGTCGCGGCCGACGGACAGTGGCATTGCGAACAAGTGACTGATTCAGACGGGTTCGCCTGGCCGCAAGCCGGGCAAAGCCAATTGGTATTTTCCATAAATTCTTGAGTTGTGTTGAGTGGGCGACAAGTTTTCGACGGCTAAACTAACACACCTCGTTTATTAAAGCCAAAACCACGGCCGGAATATTATGGAAACGTCGAAAGCGAGCCGCCCACCATAAAATTCCGCGTGCGGGATTTTTCAGACAAAGTCTATTTCCATACAACCACATACCAAGAAAAACCACCTCTATTGCATGCGAGAAGCGGTGTCCTTGATACTATCACAGTCATGCCAAGGAAAAGATATTACCCGCTGTCGAATTCTGGCTAATTTAGTTGATAACAAGTGGGTCTCACGCTATCTTGAGTAACAGCATCCAGCCTTTACATCAAAGGTACATAATCCGGACAATGAGTTTAGGGAAAAGAATCGAAGAAGTGCGATTGGTTCGCGGCTATCAAAATGCGGCGGCATTTGCTCGCAAAATAGGTCTCGACAAACAATATCTATGGAATCTGGAAAAGGACAAAGTAGAGAAACCCGACCCCCTACGCATGGTCATCATTGCGAAAGGATTGAATGCATCGCTGGAATGGCTGATTACTGGAGAGGGTGACCCACTCACCTCCCATACCTTTAATAAGGCTCAGTTGGAAGTTATTGGTTTTCTGAAGCTCTTATCGGAAGACAATATTGGCGAACTGCGAGATTGTGCGAAATCTCTATATGGCAAGCAAAGTCAAAAAATTAACCTTCAGCAATTCTAATAGATAAACTTCAAATTATTGATGCAAAATGGCTTTTTATTGACGTAAATATGTTTTGACATTATGCTGGCTCCTATCCTACTTTGGATAGGGGGAGTGTCGTGAAGAAGTCGGTGTCTATATTCGCATTAGCGTTTCTTCTGACAGGCTCGGCATTCGCGGATTCGGCCACACCATCTAGTACGTTCACAGAATCTCA
>DATBQC010000246.1:0-3026 GCA_036561065.1 Methylobacter sp.
AAGTCAATTTACCGATGAGTTGGCTAATAGACTGAGAGGTAATCGCCCCGGTATAAAAACAGCGCGAAATTTATATGCCTTGCCTTTGTTAAAACCGGACAGTGAAGCATGGTATGCTCAGTCGTTCAAATCCTTTTTAGCGCATTACGATTACGTTGTTATTGAGGCCATGCCGTTTATGGAAGAAAAAAAACCTGTTCAATGGCTGACGGATTTAGTCGCCGCGTCGGCGCATTATCCCGAAGGCTTAAAGAAAGCCGTGTTTGAGTTGCAAACGGTCAATTGGAAGACACTGGAAAAAATTCCCTCGTCGGTTTTTATTGGACAACTGGATTTATTAAGAAAGCTGGGGGTGTATCATATCAGTTATTATCCGGACGATATTTTTCTGGATCAGCCGCGTTTGACGGATTTACAAAAACACTTTTCGGTTCCCGCTTTGCCTTAGCGCCGAACCGTGAATTTATGAACTGAGTCGTACCAAAATTATAATTTACATAATTTAGAATTGGAGTTAAATCAATGTTAAAGCCTTCCATTATTACCCTCGCACTGCTGCTTTTAGCAGCACCTGTTTTTGCCGAGGAAGAACCCACGATGCATCAAGTTTATTTGGCTGCTGAAGCTGGGAAATTTAAAGAAGCGCAGTCTATGATGGATAAAGTGCTGCACGACCATCCCGACAGTGCCAAGGCACACTTTGTGGAAGCCGAATTACTGGCTAAACAAGGCCTGCTAAGCAATGCCGCCGCCGAACTGAGCACCGCTGAACGCCTACAGCCTGGATTGCCTTTTGCTAAACCAGAGGCAGTGAATGGTCTTAAGAGTCGTATTTCTTCCGCGCCCAATGAAGTCGCGCGGCCAAATATCGCCCCTCAGAATCTGCCGTCTTCCGTTAAAGATTGGACGCCGTGGGTTCTTTTGATCGTAGGTATTGGTTTAGTCGTATTGTTCATTGGCTACATGAGTCGACGGAATTCGAATATGGTTCCAGCCAATAGCTATGGCGGTAACGCTCCCGGCTCAAACATGACACCGGTCGGTGCAAGTGGGGCTGGCCCGGTCATGGGCCAACCGGCGGCGGGCGGAATGGGCTCCGGTATCATGGGAAATTTGGCTACAGGGGCAGCCTTGGGTGCCGGAGTCGTGGCAGGTGAAGCGCTGATGCATCACTTTATCGATGGCGATAAAAATAACGTTATCCCAGAACAGCCGCATCACGACACCTCGCCATGGAGCGCACCAAGCAATATCAGCGCTAATGACGATATGGGGGGTACTGATTTCGGTATCGCGGACGCATCTTCATGGGATGACGACGATGGGGCAGGTGATGGTGGGGACGACTGGACTTAACCTTGCCGCATGAGATAAAAGATGAATCTCTAATTTTTATTCTTTACCCGGGCCGGATCATGACATCACGCTACAAACAACTAAACCTCATTGCAGCGCTAACGACTGTGCTATTACTTGGCGCTTGCACTGAAAAGGAAGACGACAACAGCAACCAGGCAAAAACAGTCGTACCTCCGGTGGCCACTGTGACGGAAGACAGGCTCGCCCAGTGGCAAAGAGAAGCACAAGCGGGGGATCCTGATGCGCAATATAATCTCGCTTATCTATATGAAAATGGAATAGGCGTACCCAAGAATGAAGCCAAGGCTCTTGAGTTGTACCAGCAAGCCGCAGATCAGGGCCATTCTGCGGCGCAAAATAATCTCAATGCGATGAGCGCATCGAAGTAAATGGAATCCTATATAAATGCTTAACCAGATCAAACTTTTTTTTGAGCAGCATCTTGCGCTTTCAGCGCCGGAAGACACCATAGAAGACAAGCTGCAACTTGCGACCGTCGTTTTATTCTTGGAAATGATGTACATGGACGATAAAGTTGAGATAAAAGAACAGGAAGTTATTTTATCCCTGATTCAACAGAGTTTTTCTATAACTGCTGACCAAGCAACTGCCTTAATAGAGTTAGCCGAACAACAAATAAAGCAGGCAACTGATTATTATCAATTCACGTCCTTAATCAATAAAGAATACAGCCAGAAAGAAAAAGTTCGATTAATTGAATCGCTATGGAAAATTGCTTTTATCGATGGCGTGTTGGACATGAACGAAGAATATCTGGTGCGAAAAATTGCAGACCTTTTGCATGTACCCCATACCGATTTTATTATGGCAAAGAACCGAGTAGGGCCGGAGAGAGTTGTATCTTATGATTAATTGATTATGAGAAAGCATAATTCCAGTGATCTATCGCATCACATTTTGCCGAATTCTGCGACGATGGTGGGCGCCTGTATCATGGTCATCAGTATCGTTAAAAGCCTGGATCCAGGACTAACGAACTACCTGATTGATAAAGCGTTAGCCATTGATAGCTTATTGTTCATGATTAGCGCTTTACTTTCATTTTCATCAATTCGTTTAGAACGGAGTTCTGAACGTTTGGAGCGTTGGGCGGAAATGGTCTTTTTACTAGGATTGGTCTCAATGACATTGATTACAGTAGTTTTTTCTTTCGAGATCGTTTAGTTTTGATTTTATAGGCTCACTTCCGGTTGTCGACGTAGTGAATTGCGACAAACGAGCGGGTAACAAAAACACATTCGACATCATCAGGGATTTTGAAAATAGGGATGTTATCAGTGCTGTAGGTTGGGTTAGGCGTTAGCCGTAACCCGTAACCCAACACAATCGCGCAGAATGTTGTGGGCTACGCTACCGCTAACCCAACTTATGAACCAACATTCCAACATGGCGAAATATTTCATCGTTCACACGCTCCGTTTAGCTTGAGTCCAATAAAACTATACTGATTGCCGCATCAAGTTGTTGTAGGGTAAAGCTTGATGGGTAGGTGTTTTTGATAAAAACCAAAGTCCTTATCGCTAGTAAATATTGGGATGTTTAACCGCGCCGCAACAGCGCAAATCAATAAATCAATGTGCGATCCCTGAACGCCTTTTTGGCGGCGTTCATTATAGAACTTGGCCGCAATAATATAATCTTCATCC
>DATBQC010000247.1:0-12099 GCA_036561065.1 Methylobacter sp.
GGCTGGTTAATCGGCTGTTGGATGTGCTCCAGCTGATATTTTATGACGCCTTCTTGTTCTTTCATTTAGGGTGGTATGTTTGAGTAAGTGCGAGCGGGATTACAGTATAGTTTAGAAAATAAAATACAGATAACAGGCAGAGTGTTATAAAATTAACGGTTTTCAAATTTGAAGGCCGGTTTCCCGGCGCACAAAAATAGTGGCTTAACTATGCGATGTCCGTTTTGTGGGGCGCAAGATACGCGGGTTCTTGATTCCAGATTGGCAAATGAAGGCGATCAGGTTCGCCGTCGGCGCGAGTGTAACGCTTGTAAGGAGCGTTTTACTACGCATGAGGTGGCTGAACTGACGCTGCCCCGCATTGTTAAACGCGACGGGATAAGCGAGCCTTTCGAGGAAAATAAGCTGCGTGCGGGTATGCTCAGGGCGCTGGAAAAACGACCGGTAAGCAGTGACGATATTGAAGCCGCGATCAATCGGATAAAAAAGGATTTACGGGCGTTGGGTGAGCGGGAAATACCGGCGAAGGAGTTGGGCGAAAAAGTCATGAAAGAGTTAAGCACCTTGGATCATGTGGCTTTTGTCCGGTTTGCCTCGGTTTACCGTAGTTTTCAGGATGTCAGCGAATTCACCGATATGATTGAACATTTGCAGAAGAAATAATGTCACAGCGCGACGCTTTTTATATGGCGCGAGCCATTCAGCTCGCTAAAAAAGGCCGTTATACGACCGACCCGAATCCCCGTGTAGGCTGTGTTTTAGTCAGGAATGATGTGGTGATTGGTGAGGGTTGGCATGTTCAAGCGGGCCAGGGGCACGCGGAAGTTGAAGCATTAAAAAATGTAGCGGATGCCAAGGGTGCAACGGCTTATGTTACGCTGGAGCCTTGCAGTCATCAGGGCAAAACGCCGCCGTGTTGCGATGCGTTGATAGAAGCCGGTGTCAGCCGGGTAGTTGCGGCGATGCAGGATCCCAATCCGCAGGTGTCAGGCCGTGGGCTGGAAAAGCTCAAAGCGGCGGGGATTGAGGTCATCTGCGGCGTATTGCAGGAAGATGCGCAGGCGTTAAATCGCGGATTTATCATGCGCATGACCCAAAATCGCCCGTTTGTGCGTAGCAAGCTGGCGATGAGTCTGGATGGCCGCACCGCGATGGCATCGGGCGAAAGCAAATGGATTACCGGAGCCGAGGCCAGAGCCGACGTGCAACGATTAAGAGCTGAAAGCTCGGCGATTTTAACCGGCATCAATACTGTGCTGGCGGATGATCCGGCGCTGAATGCCCGTGTCGATATAGAGGTCTTGCAACCGGTCAGGGTGGTGTTGGATACGCATCTGAACATGCCGGTTGCCGCACAGATGGCAACACTTCCAGGACGCAGCCTGATTTTAACCTGTGCACAGGACCGGCAAAAACAACAGGTATTGCAGCAAGCAGGTTTTGAGGTTTATCAACTGCCTGGCAAAAACGGGCGTTTGGATTTGCCTGCGGTGATGGAGTTTTTAAGCCAACAGCAAATCAATGAGCTGCTGGTTGAGACCGGTTCCGTGCTGAATGGCGCGCTGCTGGCTGAAGGTTTGGTTGATGAGTACGTTATCTATATGGCGCCCTGTATTTTGGGCGATCAGGGGCGCGGATTGTTTAACCTGCCGGGATTGCAGCAGATGGCCGACAAAAAACAGTTAAAACTGCAAGATGTCAGGCAGGTCGGTCAGGATCTAAAATTAACTTACACACCACTGTAGGAGCAGGGCACCAATGTTTACAGGCATTATCTTGGCAGTGGGCAAAATATCGGCTATCGAGCAGAAAGCCGGCGATTGCCGATTGACCGTAGCGACCGGAAAATTATCGATGCACGATGTTGCGCTGGGCGACAGCATTTCCGTCAACGGCGTATGCCTGACTGCGGTGGAGTTGGGGACGAATTATTTTTGCGCCGATGTCTCCAATGAAACCTTGTCCAGAACGATCTTAAATGCCGCGACGGTCGGTACACCGGTCAACCTGGAGCTGGCCTTGACTCCATCAACCCGGCTGGGCGGGCATATTGTCAGTGGCCATGTCGATGGTATCGGTGCGGTAACGGAAAAACAGGCGGATGGTCGTTCGTTCCGTTTCAAATTCAAAGCGCCTGATAACTTGGCTAAATATATTGCCGAAAAAGGTTCCATCAGCATCAACGGCATCAGCTTGACCGTCAATGAAGTCGATGGCGCCGTATTCAGCGTTAATATCGTGCCGCATACGCTGAAAGAAACTATGCTGGGCGATGCGGTGGTCGGAACCAAGGTCAACCTGGAAGTGGACTTGCTGGCTCGGTATATAGAACGGTTAATCAAGGGTGAGGCGGCGGCTAAAAGTTGCGGCGGCGTCACTGAAGAATTATTGCAAAAAAGCGGTTTTTTAGGTTAACAACCGTAGGGGCCGGGCTTGTCCCCGCCCTTTTTCCGAATCATTGTAAAAAAGGGTAACAATTAAGGGCAACCACAAGGGATTGCCCCTACCATCTAAAGGCAAAATGAATACCATCGAAGAAATTATAGAAGATTTACGCTTAGGCAAAATGGTCATCATCATGGATGACGAAGACCGTGAGAATGAAGGCGATTTGGTCATGGCGGCAGCTTTTGCGCGGCCTGAAGATGTTAATTTTATGGCGCGTTACGGCCGAGGCCTGATTTGTTTGACCTTGACAGCCGAGCGCTGCCAGCAATTGCGTTTGCCGTTGATGGTCAACGAAAACAAAACCGCGCATTCGACTAACTTTACCGTATCGATTGAAGCGGCAACCGGCGTAACTACCGGTATTTCGGCGGCCGATCGGGCGCGCACCATTCAATGCGCCGTAGCGGCGGATGCCAAGGCCGATGATCTGGTGCAGCCGGGGCATATATTCCCGTTAATGGCGCAATCCGGCGGGGTATTAAACCGCGCCGGGCATACCGAAGCGGGTTGCGATTTGGCCAGGTTGGCAGGTGTCGAACCGGCGGCGGTTATTGTCGAGATCCTCAATGAAGACGGTTCGATGGCGAGACGTCCCGATCTGGAGGTGTTTGCCGAACAGCATGACCTTAAAATAGGCACGATTGCCGATTTGATCCATTATCGGATCCAGCATGAAAATACGCTGGAACGCATCAGCGAGTGCACTTATCCGACCGAATTCGGCGATTTCAGACTTTATGCCTACCAGGACAGAAACGACAATAATCTGCACTTGGCGCTGGTGATGGGGCAAGTTTCTGGCGACGAACCGGTTTTGGTCAGAGTTCACGCGCGGAATCTGTTGGATGATGTATTTGCTTCCAAACGTAGCGATTCCAGCATTCCATTGCGTACCGCGATGCAGAGAATCGCTAAGGAAGGGCGCGGCGTATTGGTGGTTATCCGGCAAAACGAGGACAATAAATCGCTGGCGGAGTTGATCCATCATTATCAGTTGGAAGATAACGGCATCGTTAATCCAGTCCAGGCTGCCGGAGCCGCAGATTGGCGCACCACCGGCACCGGTGCCAGAATCCTGGCCGATCTGGGCGTGCGCAAACTGAAAGTTTTGGGCATCCAGAAAAAGTATGTCGCGTTGTCCGGCTTCGATTTGGAAGTTGCCGAACATGTGGGGTGAAGATATTTGCTTTATAGGCTAAAAAATAACACCACGAAGGACACGAAGTTTTACCTTGGTTTTTTCTTCGTGTCTTCGTGGTGAACTAATCAATCCACCCTACGAGATTCCATAACATTACACGTTAATTACATAAGAGGAACATCATGTCAACATTAAAAACCTTTGAAGGGAATTTACTCGTTCAAGGCGGAAAATTCTGCATCATAGCCTCACGGTTTAACAGCTTCATCGTTGAACAACTGGAAGCCGGTGCGATTGACGCGCTGGTGCGTCACGGCGCCAATAAGGCGGATATTCATCTGGTTAAGGCCCCCGGTGCGTTTGAGTTGCCGATGGTAGTGCAACGCGTGGCGGCAGCTAAAAAATACGATGCGATTATCGCATTAGGCGCAGTGATTCGCGGCGGAACCCCGCATTTCGAATATGTCGCCGGCGAATGCGTTAAGGGCTTGGCGCAGGTTTCTCTGCAATACGGCGTTCCAGTCAGTTTCGGCGTGTTAACCGTTGACAGTATTGAGCAGGCGATAGAACGTGCGGGCACCAAAGCCGGTAATAAAGGCGCGGAAGCGGCCATGTCGGCCATTGAAATGGTAAGTTTATTTAATAATCTGGAAATATAATGAGTCAAGCTCGAACCAATGCCCGAAAGGCTGCTGTACAGGCATTGTATCAATGGCAGATGGCCGGTCAGGATCTTAGTGAGATCGAACGGCAGTTTCTGGAAGAAGAGCGCTTGAAAGACGCTCAGAAAAGTTATTTTGTGGAGTTGTTTTACGGTGTACCTAAAAACCTGGATGCGATCGATCAGGTACTGTCGGAATTTGTCGACCGTCCGGTTGATACGATAGACCCTGTTGAACGGGCGATATTAAGAATCGGAGTATATGAGTTGTTGCATCGACTGGATATGCCGTACAAGGTTGTTTTAAACGAAGGCATTAATCTTGCCAAGTACTTTGGTGCGGACGGCAGTCACAAGTATGTTAACGGCATACTGGATAAGATCGCGCAGCAAAAGAGGGCGATGGAAATTAAGGCGAAAGGCGAAAGGCGCAAGGTGAAAGACGAAAGGCATAACCTGTAGCCTTTGATCTAATCTCATGCCTCTTTCCGAATTTTCCCTAATTCAGCGCTTCTTCACCAAACAGCGCGTCATTAATCCCTCAACGCACTTGGGTATTGGCGATGACTGCGCGTTGCTGTCCATTCCCGACGGATATGAATTGGCCGTGACCACCGATACCATGGTGGAAAACGTGCATTTTTTTGCCGGAGCCGACCCGGAATTGCTGGGTCATAAACTGCTGGCCGTTAATTTGAGCGATCTTGCCGCGATGGGCGCAAAGCCTGTTTCGGTGACGCTGGCACTAACCCTGCCTAAGGTTGATGAAGACTGGTTGACGGCTTTCGCCCAAGGTTTTTTAAATCTGGCCGAGCGCTATTCGGTGGACTTGATCGGCGGCGATACCACCTCCGGCCCGTTGACTTTGACCGTTCAGGCCATGGGGTTAGTCCCGAAGGGCAGGGCACTGATGCGCTCTGCGGCGCGGCCCGGCGATTTTATCTATATGACCGGCTGTTTGGGCGATGCGGGTCTGGGCTTAAAGATAAAGCAAGGCTATCAGTGCGCCGATTCCAAGGCTGCGTTAACGCGGTTTAACCGGCCGGAACCGCAAGTCGAAGCCGGGCAGGGCCTCATCGGCATAGCCAATGCCTGCATCGATTTATCGGACGGCTTGGCAGGTGATCTGGGCCATATTCTGGAGCAAAGCCAAGTCGGAGCGTGTCTTGATTGGGATGCGTTGCCGCTGTCTCAAGCAGTGCAATCCTACATCAACGATACCGGCGATTGGCGTATGCCGCTGATCGCCGGGGACGATTACGAACTGTGTTTTACCGTAAGCCCCGAGCAGGCAGATAAGCTGACCGTAGCGGCTACTAAAATCGGCATTATCGAATCCCGGCCGGGTTTGCGCTTGAACAAGTCGGGCAATATCCAACCATTAGAGGTCAAAGGCTTTGAGCATTTTTCTTAATACCCAGTTGGGTAAAAACAAACTGACGCCCAAACAGATACTGTTCGATCCCATCCTGTTTCTGGCCTTTGGTTTCGGTTCAGGATTGGCAAAAAAAGCCCCCGGCACTATGGGGACTTTGGCGGCCATTCCGGTTTACTGGCTGTTTGCGCAAACCAATTTATACGCCTACAGCCTGTTGACGCTGATCATCACCGTTGCCGGTATCTGGATTTGCGACATCGCCGCAAAAAAGCTTGATGAACATGATTTTGGCGGCATCGTCTGGGATGAGATTGCCGGTTATCTGATAACTCTGTGGCTAGTTCCCTTTTCCTGGCAAGCCA
Source organism: Methylobacter sp. (assembly GCA_036561065.1). Lineage (GTDB taxonomy): Bacteria > Pseudomonadota > Gammaproteobacteria > Methylococcales > Methylomonadaceae > Methylobacter_A. Next base: position 5,991 of record DATBQC010000247.1, read on the forward strand.
TAGTATTAGGCTTCATTCTATTCAGGTTCTTCGACATACTTAAACCGTGGCCGATTAAGTGGGTTGACCGACAGGTGCATGGCGGTCTTGGCATTATGCTTGATGATGTATTGGCGGGTGTGTTTGCAGGCGCTTTGTTGCTTTGGGCTTCAAGCTATTTTTAGCTTTGGTTTTTGGTTAGCAAAAAAAATCGCGGGCGGCGGGGCTCCCGATCCTATTTTCTAACGCTCTAATTCTCGGAAGCTCCAAAGCATTCCTCCGTCGTGCGTATCGGTAATAAACTTGATCTATTAATCGGTATATCCTATCTTCGCGCTCTATTGAAAATCCTGAAATGCGATCAGCATCCAGGATTTTTAGATACAAGACCCAGGCTTCCTCTGTCAATTTCCTAAGCATCGCTTTAGTCCTAAATCTACACAAATATCTTTGGCGTAAATCCAGGTTAGCACACAGACGCGTAAGCAGTCCCTGACAAGCGGATTATTAATGCCGCTTAAAAACCATTAATGTAATGTCGTCGTTAAAGGATGCACTGCGGCGAAATTGTTTAAGCTGTTCCAGCAGTGTTTCAATGATGGCCTGCGGGGATTGCTGCGCCTGCTTAACCAGAATCTCGCTGACGCGCTGTAGGCCGAAAAATTCGCCCTCTGGATTTTCCGCTTCGGTTAAACCGTCGGTATACAGCAGGATCAAGTCGCCCTGGGATAGCGTGGTGGTTTTTTCTTCAAAAAACACGTTTTTATTTACGCCCAGTATTAAGCCGTCGGCATCCAGTTGCCTGCATTCTGTTTGGAAAGGGCTGAGCAGTAGGGGGGGAGGGTGGCCTGCATTGGAAAAGCTCAGCTGCTGGGTGGTGATGTCGTATTGCAGATAAAACAGGGTGATAAAATAATCGGACCTGTCCAAATCCTCAAAAAGAAAATTATTCAGGACGCTTAAGGTTTCTGAAGGCGTACCCAAGCCACTGGCCTGGGTGCGAATGGCGCTGCGGGTTTCCACCATAAATAGCGCAGGGCCGACCGAATGACCGGAAACGTCGGCAATGATCATGTCCAGACGGCTCTCGTTACGGTAAAAATAATCGAAATAGTCGCCGCCAACCTGGTCGGCCGGCAGGCAGAAACCTGTGACTTCAAAATGAGCGGATTTGATCGGTGCGGAGGGCGAGAGCGATGCCTGAATGCGTTGGGCGATCTTGATCTCGCTTTGGGCAATGGCCAGATTGATTTGCGCTTGGCGAATTGCCGCTTCCGTAGCTTTTCGCGTGGTAATATCTACGATGGTACTCAGCACCAGCGTTTCTTCTTTGCTATCGATCAGGCTGAGGCCTATTTCAACAGGAAATTCAGTCCCGTCTTTGCGTAATCCGTAGAGGTCCTGACCCACCCCCATAGGTCTGGACACAGGGGCGGCAAGATAGGCTTGGCGAAATCCAACATGCGCACTCCGAAAGCGTTCCGGCACTAATATTTCAACCAGTTGACCAATTAATTCAGCGCGCGAGTAACCGAAAAATGTTTCTGTTTGCGAATTGACCATCTCGATCGTTCCTGATTTGTTTACCATGACAATCGCATTGGGCGATGATTCTACCGCTTGCCGAAACCGATGCTCCAGGCGTTTACGCTCGGTGATGTCGTGAATAAAGCCGCTGAATATATACGAATTACCCAGTTTTAACGGGGAAAAACTGAGTTCAACAGGGAATTCAGTGCCGTCGCGGTGAATGGCGGTTTGCTCAAGCAAGCGATTTATCAGCGGGCCGCCCCCTGTGCGCAGGAAATACTCCAACCCTTGGCGATGTGCATCGCGAAACTGTGGCGGGATAATTAACTCATCAAGACGCTGGCCGATGGCTTCATCCTTAGTCCAGCCGAATATTTTTTCTGCCGGATGATTCCAGTCGGTAATGATGCCGTAAGAATCCATAATCACGATGGCATTCAGGGAGCTTTCAATAATCAGGCGGATGCGCTTTTCACTTTCGATCAGCGCATCCTGGAAATGCATCCTGGCGGTAATATCCCGATCAACGCCCCGCCATTTAATTAGCTTTCCCTCAGCGTTGATAATGGGCAACCCGGTCGATTCGGTCAGTATCTGGCGGCCGTCTTTATGCTGATAGTGGGACAGCAGCGCATAAAATGGCCGGTGGCTGGTCGCGTAACGCTGTTGGTTTGCTTTATCCTGGGGCGTTAAAAATTCGGTATAGTGTTTGCCGAGCACTTCCTCCGGGCTATAACCCAGTATTTGGCTGACAGCCGCGCTGCTGTAACTATAGTAGCCATCGGGATCCTGCTCCCATAACCATTCGCCGGCCATTTCCGCCATTTGTCGAAAACGTTTTTCGCTTTCAGCTAACGCCGATTCGGTGCTGAGGCATTCAGAAGCTCCTTCGGCTCCGCTTAGGACAGGCCCTTCGGCGTTGCTCAGGACAGGCTTATCCTGAATCAGCAAAACAATTTCGGTTTTATTGGGTGCTTGGGCTGATAAGGCGGCTAGCGATATGAATGCCCGGATTTTGTTATTGGCCTTGGTGACTATCTCGCCTTCAAAGTTTACTGAAGGGTTTGGACCGGCGTCTTTGCCGGTTACCTCGTCAAAAGCTGCTTGCCATAAGGCCTTGTCGCTTCCGTCAGCGTAGATAAGGTCAACCGGCTTGCCGATCAGTTCTTGCTCGCTATAGCCCAAAAACGGTTCGGCGGAAGGACTAAGCTGTTTAATGTACGGTGTGTCATTCCCTGAATGACCCAGCTCAAGAACGAGAATGTGGAGGAGGGGCTGGTGTATGGGTTGGGTAGATTTAAACAAGTTCATCGTCCGTTCGCCTGAATTACCGCCAAAAAATCAAGACACTTACTCTGGGTAAGCCCACCTGCTTATCGATGATAAAAAACTCAACACCATTTAGCAATCTATATTTAGTGTACTGTGTGGTGCAGAGTGGGATTGATAGGATCGAGCAAAGGGGGGATTTTGATTGCGATCTAATTCAGTACTGTGGGTCTTTTAAGGCCAATGTTTATGCTTGTGTTCGTGTATATAGTTTTTGTTTTTGTGGGTGAACTGATTATTCCAGGTTAATACTTAAACACAATATTAGCGTGGATACGGTTATTACCGGCTTTGGTCGTTCCCGACTCAGCCGTGTCCAGTGCGGTGGCAAAGGCTATGTTGCCCATGAAATACTCACGCCATTGATAGCGCGCTCCAATTCCCGTGCCGCTCAGATGCCAGTCCTTGACTTGCCCCGGCGTCGTGCTTTGCAGGCGGCCATGTCCATAATCGTAAAAGGCAAACAGATTGACTTTTTGCCCTTCGATTGCGGCCAGGGCTGGCAAAGTGGGTGTGGTGAGTTCAAGTTTTACTATCTGACCGCTATCTGCCCCGGTTTCGCGTTGATCATAGCCTCGGACATCAAAACTGCCGCCTATGCCGAGCTGTTCTCCGGCTATCAGAGGGCCGTGGCTCTGCTGGCCGCTCAAGGTGGTTTGTAATAGCCAGTCTTTAACGTTGACCGAGAAATTGCTGCCGAAGCGCAACAAGTCCCAGTTTTGCTTGGCATTAAGGCGGGCCGCTTGGTAATGTGCATCGGTATTGTGTCCTCCGAAGTCGGTATTGCTCACCCATTGCACATAATAGCCGGTATGGGTGTTTTGCCAGGGATATTCGCCTTTATAAAGCACGCTAAACGGCGCACTGCGGACATTGGCACCCAGCTGGGTATTTCGAAATTGAATATCGTTGATGAAATAGCGGTTATCAATGCCGAGGTCCACGCTATGCTCGTATTTGCCCCATTTGGGTAAAAACTGCTGATAATGAATGCCGTACATTTCACCCGAACCGGTCACCGTTAAATCGGTTGCCACCGTGCCGGTATTGACTGAGGAGTTGGCATAATAGGCGCTCAGCCAGCCTTTGAGCCGATAAATAGGTAGACTGTAACTGCCGCCGTATTGCTTAACGGTATCGGCGTGATCCGGAGAGGTCGAGTAACTGGCGTTGACGATATGGTCCAATCCCCACAAGTTGCTGTATTGCAGTGAGCCGGTCATCCGGTAATCTCCCGAAGTCTTTGTGCCGTAATTATTGACAATCAAAGACGCTTGGTAGGGCCGATGTTCGGTCACTGCAACATTGGCGTCCAATTTATCAGGGGTTTTGCTGGGTTTAAAAATAACCTGAACCTGTTTGGATGGATGCTTATTGGCTACTTTAATGGCTTCGGCCAAATCCTGTGTATTGGGTGAGGACTCCGGCTTATTCAGGACGGGTAAACTGGCGATGATGTTGTTTCGGGTAAAGTATTTATTCCCGGTTACTTCGATTTCGCCCAAGGTAAAGGAGATAACTTGCAGTTTTACATTACCGGTCGAGAGTGTTTGCGGCGGCACGATAACCCGATAAAACGGATAGCCCTGTTCGCGAATAATCTGCTCAAGCGCCTTGCTGACTTCCTGTAGTTCTTTAAGCGTGTAGGGGCGATTTTGTAACGGCTTAAAATAGTCGTCTATAAATGCTTGGGAAAGCGGCGACAATCCTTCAACCGAAAAATGCTTAACGTCGAATTTGAATTCCTGCGGCGCCGCAGCCAGACAAAGTGTTTGAGGTATTAAGCATAGACCGGCAGCGAATAAGGCCGCGCTAACTAACCGGGCAATATGCCAGTGATTTTTTTGTTGTTTTTTCATGACTTTTTTGCGTTGTATGGACGAATCGGTTTCAGCGTTTCTTGTATGGAGAGATTAACAACCATCGGCTGAGTCGTCTGTAGCGCTGTTAAATGAGCCGTCATTGTTACCAGATGGATTATTGTTGTGTGTCGTATCATCCGATTGAACAGGAGCCGTCTTGGTTTCGCCATTCTTGTTGGTAGAGCTGGTTTCACCTTCTTTTATTGAAGTTTTTTCACCTTTGCTATTTTGAACGCCGGTATTCCCGCTAATAGCGGTAACTCGCGTGTCTCCTTTGGCGGCGCCAGGCTTTTCCTTGAACACGTCTTTAGGGTCGGATTTATTGGCATCCGGTCTGGGCGGATCGTTGGGTTTAGGGTTAGACGGCGGAGTGTTATATATCTGCGGCGGTGAAGACGGATCTTTCATGGTGAGGGTTTGCCCCTCCCTGACATCGTGTTCTCTATTATCCTGAGTTCTGACAAAGGTCGCGTCTTTCCAGGTTTCCTGCTTAAGATTCGACCCATCTGTATCAGTGTCGGAACCGGAGCCTCTGATGCCGATAGTGGCGACTGGGGTGTCCAGGGTATAGGCGCCGTGATCGGCTTTGCCGATACTGCCGGTTAGCGCCCGCAAGCCGCCGGTTGCCAAGCGCAATAACACCTTGTCTTTTTTGTCTTTAATCTGATAGTTATATTCTTTGATATCCATTTCACTGTTGGCTTTCAGGGTAATTTTTTGGCCGTCAGGAAATAATAAAAGCGCATAACTATCCTTTTCACTGGAAACGGAGTCAGAGTTATACACGGCGTTGCCTAGCGACAGGGGGCGCTCTTTAGCATTCTTGTCGGCACGGCTTATGGCGCTTACCTCACCTTTTATTTCAACCACCCGAGCTACTGGACTTTTCTCGGTTCTGACCGCATTGGCCTCGGCTTCTTTTTTGGATCTTTCCTCGCACTCTTTGTCGCAGATACCTACATTGAATTCGGCTTTTTTTGACTCTGGTTTAACAGTGGTGGTCGGGGTTTTTATTTGAAAATTTTCAGGATTATCTTTGGCAATATCCCCGGTGCTGGCGTTAACAGCACCTTGATGTAAGACCAACTGGGCCGTTTTGTTGGCGGATTGGCTGTCGTAATGATCGATAGTAAAGTTGCTGTCTGGACGCACGGTAACCTTGGCGCCGTCGGTAAACTCGATAATTACAAAACTGCGCTCGGTGGTCTGGATATTGTCGCCCTGAAAAATCTCCGTGTCTTTGCCGAGAATTCGAGGCGCAGCTCCGGGTTGTTGGGCGGCGTTACTGCCTTTGGCAAAGCTGATATGACCGACGACTTGAGATCCAGCATAAACGGGTAGGGTAGCCATTAATAAGCACAGCCATAAGCCATAACTTTTAACAAATTGAGTTATTTGAATAGGCATGG
>DATBQC010000248.1:0-5153 GCA_036561065.1 Methylobacter sp.
AGGCTGTTGAGCATAACCGTCGTTTTGTCCAGATTTTCCATCAAGCCGCTTTCTGTTATTTCCAATTCCAGTCGCCCTGCCGGAAAACGGGTTTCGGCCAGTACCTTTGCAACCATGGCGCTAATATCGCTACGCTGGAACTGGTGCGAGGAAACATTAACCGCCATGGTTAACGGCGGCAACTTCATATCCAGCCAAAGCCGACCTTGCCGACAGGCTTCCCTCAGCACCCATTCGCCAATCTCTACAATTAAACTGGTTTCCTCGGCAATGGCGATAAAGCGGATGGGCAAAATCAATCCTTCGACAGGGTCTTGCCAGCGCACCAAGGCCTCAGCACCGATAATCCGACCACTGGCAATATCCATTTGCGGCTGATAAAACACGCGCAGCTCGTGCTGTTCAATCGCCTTCCGTAGTCGTGCCTCCAGCGCAATACGCTTGCGGGCTGCAATCGTCAGGTCTTCGGAAAAATAGGCAAAGCAGCCGCGCCCACTATCTTTGGCGTGATATAACGCGGCATCGGCATGATTCAGTAATATTTCAGAGTTGTCTCCGTGTTGCGGATACAGGCTGATGCCAATGCTGGCGCCAATCCGCACATCGTCGCTTTGGGTCAATTTAAAGGGTTTGCTTAAATCAGCGATGATTATTCCTGCGACCCGTGCGGCATCGTCCGGGTGAGTAATATCTTCCAGCAACACGATAAACTCATCGCCGCCCAAACGGGCAACCATGTCTACATCGCGCAATCGGTTGGTGATTCTTTCAGCGACTTGTTGCAGTAGCGCGTCGCCCGCCTGATGTCCAAGACTGTCGTTGACTGCTTTAAAACGATCCAGATCGAGCATCAGAAGGGCCAATTGCTTGCCTTCGCGGCGTTCTACGTCAATGCTGTGCTTCAATCGTTCCTGTAACAGTCGACGGTTAGGAAGCTTGGTCAGTAAATCATAAAAGGCAAGTTGTTTGATCTCCTCTTCTGCCGACTTGCGCTCGGTGATGTCGCGCAAGGCGATGACGTAGCCGGGTCGTCCATCCCATTCCAGCGGCGCGGAACGCATTTCCGCCCAGGCGAGTCCGTTCGGACGGATCAAATTAATGTCCTGATAGCTGCTTTTATCAGGACTCACTGGGATCGCCAGTGATTGGCCGATTAACGGGCCGCGTGCCAGCAGGATTTCGGCAGCTTGGTTGGCATAGAGTACGACGCCCTGGTTATCTACAACCAAAACGCCGTCGGTGATAGTGTTGAGAATCAGGTCGAGCTTGGATAGGTAGGTGGCCATAGTCAGCGAATTTGCTTAAACGATGATGGTTTGTACGCCGACTTCTTTAGCTTCGGTGGTAATGGCGGCGATGACTGAAGGCATCCGCGACAGATCGCCGAGTAGTCTCAATATGGGTTCCGGCACATTGCGCACCAGCATCGGCGTTGCAAACACGTCTTTTTCCAGGGCTTTTTCCGGCATGTGTAATACTTCGACGACGTCTAAAACCCAGTATCCGGAATCGTAAAGGTTGGCGAGCGCAGCGCTAATCTGCTCGACCAGACGACGGGTTTCGCCGTTCAACGATGCCACATACAGAGTTAGAACCAGTTTATGCGGCATTGCGCGGTGTCCCGAAAGTAGGCCTCATCTGTATGCCCATAGTGAGACCGAGGACAGGCCCAAACTTTGTTCTCTGCATCAAAAGGATCAGCGGCAGGACGGCTCTCGCAGCTCCCAACATGATGGCGGCCCAGGATACGGTTTGGTATTTGTCAACGGCTGAGGTATTAGGACGGGTCATAATGAGTCTCCATAGTGTTGAGCTTGAGAGATTATTAAATGAGTCACTGCCGTGAGTCTGTACGCCATCGCACATTGGCGGCTCGATTGTGAGGAAAACGAAAGACTTTCGCTTTGTCGGTTCTCATAATTGATTAAACGCCTTGCCGGTTGACCATGCCGGAAGGCATTGCTAGGCTGCTTTCGACCTAGCCTGTGTAAAAACGCAATAAATCAAGAAGGTAGGGGGGATGCCAAATAAGGTTTGGTATCATTTTTATGGATCGTTGATTTGAGCACAGCAAGAGCGTCTTTCAAAAAATTGTTGTGCTGTATAGAAGATTCAATTACATCTACTGTTAAGCATACTTCGCTAATCCATTTCCGAAAGACCAGTTTTCCTTTTTAACCTCAACCAGATTGATCATAACATCTTCCATTCGGACATCGAGCTCCCTATGGAGCCGATCGGCGATAGTATTGAAGAGCGCTTTCTTTAAGGAAGTCGCTCGTCCTTCATTCAATGTTATTTGTATGACGATAATTCCATCGGTTCGTCTGATATCGAGATAAGTCGGATCATAGATCAGAGTATCGCTATCGTGTTCAGTAATGATTTGGAAATTGTCTTTCACCGGAACATTGATGGTATCAACCATCGCTTGATAGATGATTGCCCCCACCTTTTTGCCAAAGCCATTCGGCTTGTTTTTCATTAACGAGATGCGAACTAAGGGCATTTTTATATCTCCTGGTTTTATTATTGAAGCAGTTTAACTGCGTGAAATAAGCTATGAACCGGCAATAAATTTATATTCATTCCCGTATATTCATGACCAGCCCGGTAGCCGCTAAGGCAAAAAGACCGGAGGTCATAAAGGCCAAGGTGTAATTCCCGAACAAACCATGCAAATAACCGGCTCCGTAACTGGCTAACGCTGCGCCGATCTGATGGGCAAAACAGATCCAGCCGAAAACGACCCCGACATTTTGTTTACCGAATAAATCCGCCGTGAGCGCTGAGGTTGCCGGAACCGTCGACAACCAATTCAGCCCGTAAACCATGGAAAAAGCCATCAGTTGTCCGGTTGATTCGACATACGGCAACAGCATTAATGAAATACCGCGAAGGGCATAATAAATAGCCAGAGGCCAGCGCTTGCCAAAGCGATCACACAACCAACCGGAAAAAATGGTGCCTACAATATCGGTCGCGCCCATTACGCCTAATGACACGGCCATGGTCATTTCCGGGAAACCATGTTCGATGCCATGAGAAATCAAGTGCGTCTGAAACAGGCCTGAGGTGGTAAAGCCGCAGATACCAAAACTAAAAGCCAGCAACCAGAACTGAGAGCTGGCCATTGCCGAACGCATAGGACTCGAGTCAGGAGGAATCTCAGATGCAGTATTCCCATCGTCACCATAAGGCTGCAATCCTTTTAAGGCGGGATTATTAGCCATAAACATCATGACCAGAGGCAATACGACCAAACCTAGTATTAACGCTACAAACAGCGTTACCGCCCGCCAACCCAATTGAATGTTCAGATTCATGATAATAGGCGTGAAAATGAGTTGGCCCGACGAAAAAGCCGCACCCAAAATTCCCAAAGCCAGGCCCCGCCGTTGCCGAAACCAGCGATTGACAACGGTCGATCCCATTACGATTGAGGTTCCTCCCGAACCTGCGCCGATGATCACGCCCCAAAACAAATACAGTTGCCAGGGTTCTTGCATAAAAATGCTACCGCCTGCCCCTAAAGTCACCAGGGTGAGCGTTATCAGCGTGATGGCTTTAGTACCGTACAAATCCATCAGCCTGCCTAAAAAAGGACCGGCAAGCCCAAATAAAAGCAGGTTGATCGAAACGGCGCCGCTGATTGTTTCCCGGCTCCAATTAAATTCATGTTCCAGCGACAGCATAATGATGCCCGGAACAGATCGGAGCGTTGATGCCGCAAACAAACAAATAAAGGTAACAGCAAGTACGACCCAGGCATAATGAATGCCGACTGGTTTGGTGGTTGTCATGATTGGCGACGTATTTGGAATGGTTAAAGTAATTGTCTCGTTATCTCGTTCCCACGCGCTGCGTGGGAATGCAGTTAAGGCGCGCTGCGCCGTGAGTCACGGTTAACTTATAGAGAATGCAGGCCGGACAAAGCGGGACGCAGCGCGTCATACAACGCATTCCCACGCAGCGCGTGGGAACGAGGGTGGTACCATCTATGCTCGGAGGAAAAGAGAATCCTGTCGCGTTGACAATTCCGCTATCTACAAATCACGGTGCATCTTCCAGATCATCAAGCAACTCAATCAAGCGAGTCACGCCTTGCAGCAAGATGCCGCCGACTCCCAACGCAAACCAGACGCCGATCACAAACCCCCAATGAATAGGTGCGGCGAAAAACTCTTCTCTAAACCAGAAGGTATGGCCCCACTCATTAAAGCCCACGCTGACCAGAATCATGAACGGCCCAACTACCGCCAACGTTAATGGCAGCGAAATACCTTTGGCATACAGCGGCAGCCTGGTTCTGGCGTATAACCAAGCGCTTCCGCCCAAGATGACATAGAGCGGAAAATTGAAATAAAACTCGATAATATGATTGGCGGTAAAGGGTGTATCGCGAATCGCCACCTGATGCCAGGAATTATCCTGTTCGGCAAAATAACTGCCTGCCCAGTACACGGCAAAAGTGTAGACGCTGATCCACATGGTCAGCGTGAAATACCGGCGAATCTCATCTTTAGGGCTAATCGAATCCAGATTGCGATCTCGCGAATACCATAAATATCCCCATAAACATGTCGTAAATGCCGCAAGAACCATTAGCTCGATATAAAACAACCGCATCCAGTATTGTTCGAATTCGGGTTCATAGGAATCCAGTCCGGCGGAAACTGCAAATTCGCCTTGATACAAACGAAAGCCAATGTAGATCACGGTTAGAATCGCAAAGGCCTTCAGGTAACTGGGCAAGTCCTTCAGATACCAGGGAATGTTGCTCAGTTGTTCAAGTGGAAGTTTTAATTGGTCTGATAGCGAGGCTTTTAATTGGTCAGTAGATATAGCCATGATGTTCTCCTAATGAGGTTAATCGAATTTTGGAATGACGGCGGCAGTGATGCTCGATATATAGCGCTTGCCTAAGACATCGTCGTAAAGAAACAACAGACCGCCTATTCGGCTATCCGCATCGCGAATCAAACCATCCAGTTTTTCCGACTCCCATAAACCATCCTTGACGGTAATCGTCATGGTGCGTTGTTCGCCCGGTTTTATGGCTTCGTTATTATCCAAACTCATCCCTTCTTCAGAAACGGTCGAACTACCCGAAAGATCTTGATGCGGTACCGGCAACTCCTTATTCATAAAAT
>DATBQC010000249.1:0-1901 GCA_036561065.1 Methylobacter sp.
AAAAATAAGGGCTGGCAGATCACTAGCCGTCAGTTTTAGACTGTTAAGGGTGCTGACGCGAGTCTCTGGCTTCAGTACCATCAGGATAGGAATCTCGCGGCCATCTAAGGCTTGATTCGACAGTAGCCATGCAGTATCGGAGGCCACTACACCTGGTTCCGTAACAGCAACAACAAGGACTTTATTGAGTGACTGGCTGTCAGTGGTTACGATTGGTTCAGCGGCAACAGCATTTACGGCAAACGTGATTGATAGTGCTGCAAGAAGGGTGGTTCGTTTCATTTTTATTGCTCCTTTAGGGTAAAAAGTCCTTAGACGCTGACGAGTGGCTACCTTGTGGGTTTGTTATCAATCACGCTTAGGTAAAGAAAGTATAGATATGACATATGTCTTTATGATGTCAAAGATGTAATTGTTTTGTAACTGTGGCGGTTAATATGCGATTCAAAGCTGATATTGCTTTAAGTATGCTCAAAGACACTTCCAGAAATTCTAGAATGATGCCTTTTTATTTTTCAAAGCAGGAGGCTGGGGCAGGTTTGCGCTTGAGTGACTTGTTTTCGGTGAAACATGCTCTTATGAATTTGTTATCAAATTCGTCTCGTACAGAAGCCGGAACGTCATTTTCATCAACTTTTTGAAACTCAAACCTAATCTCCCCATTAGGCTCAACGGTGCCTAGCAAATATCCAGAGACAAGAGTCTCAGCATGAATATCCTGCGGGATGCCTTCAGGCAGCGGATACCTTTGTGCCCCAGCAGTGCCCACTATCCAGCCAGGAAGAACTCCGCGATCTTTCATGGCAGTATTCTTCCAGAAAGGGGTCTCGAAAATCCGTTCCATGAAGAAATGTGAGTGGCTCGCCAAGACGTATATATGCTTGCCGGTTTTTCTTTGCCAATTCAGGATATCTTGGTAAGCACGTCGTCCACTATCAAGACTCTTAATTGCTATATCAGAAGGCGTATCTATATCGCCGTTCATACTGTGCCCACAAGCAAAGCTATTAGGGAGGGCTCTGTGCATTCCAACAACAATCGTATAAATATCAGAATTGTCTTTATCTTTTTCCAATACACCTTCCAACCATTGCAACTGGGCTGAACTGAAACCATCTTCGTCTGCGTTGTCCAGCGAGATGAAATCCACATGCTGCTTTTGCCAATGGAAATAGCTTAGTGAATCTGCTTTAACGGAGTCAGTATTTCTCTGATTATGTAACTCAGGGGTGTCGATCCAATAGCCGAATTGTTTAATGTAGTCGTCCTTGGTTTTGCCTCCAGCAAGTTCATGATTGCCGATTCCAAGGTATACCGGCAGGGCGCCGAAAGGGGCAATCTGATGGACAATGAAGTCTCCCCAAGCGGCACGACGGTAGTCATCAATGGTGAACTGGCTGCCATACCTGATGGACATATCCTCATCAATATCCGACATTTTACGAAAATCGCCCATATGCCAGTAGAAATCAACCTGATGCTTTAGCACACTGCTTGCAATTGCCGGCATCACGACATCCCCGCAATTTCTCGAATCACCGGAAACAGCAAACTTCCAGGAGGACTCTCCCGATATTTCTTGGGCGTAAGTAGTCATCCAGAAAAATAAACCAAGGCCTATTACAAAAAAATTAACGAATCGCTTAATCCCTGCTGCCACGATAGCCTTTCTTTTAAGTCACTTCTTTATCAAAAAACCAGCCTAACTAGGTACCAATTATTTATGACAATAATGTTACAAATATATGATTATTATATTAATTTGAGTTGTCTGTCTTTATCTAGGAGAATGACGTGACACTGTCATAGGCATATGGATACTTGATAACTACAAATTGGAATTGGGAGCGGTAAATGAAAGCAGATCCAAAATACATAGAGATGGCTCTAAAGTTAAGCGG
>DATBQC010000250.1:0-3029 GCA_036561065.1 Methylobacter sp.
TTTTGAAGCCCTATTAGTAACAGTATTGTTACTAATTAAGTTCCTCTAAAAATGCCGTTAATACTGTCGCCACGATCATGTCAGCGGTAGTACCCGGATTAATACCATAAAACTTAAGCTCCTGATCCAGGCTAAAAAGCAACGGCTTTATTTGCTCAGGATTATCAGTTTTGTACAGCTCCTCACTGAGCTGAGCCATTTTTATAGCGACCATCTCAGAGTACTGATTTCCGTATTTTCTTTCGATATGACTATCGGAAAAATGACTTAGCATGTCAGCATATACTGCCACCGCCGCCCAGTTCCGGTCGCCCCACCGATTAAAGCCAATAGTATACCTTAAAACTGCGAAATTAAAAATATCTTGATAATCAGTTGTGTATTGGAGCGCAATACGATCTTTTGCGCTGGCTATTTTCATTGCCTCAAGCAATGTAACCGACGCCCTTTCGTTGACGTCCTGCTGATCAGAGCTACCCAATCCACCCGGCGATGCTAAAGTTATAGCTTTGAAAACCCAGTCGGCATCTTCTATCGTTGATTCGCCAAGAACCTTGCTTACCGCCTGTCTTAACGTTAATCCAGAATGCTTCGGCAACTGCTCCCTGCGTTGCTCTACCTCGGCAACCGCTCCCTGCGTTGCTCTACCTCCTGCATCCTTGCAGTCGTCCTGCATCCATGCAGTCGTGTGGCTGATTGCCTGAATCAACGGCGCGCAAAGCAAAATAATCCCCAGATTGGTATTGCAGCCTACCGCCTCGCGCGTCGCCTTAACGGCGTAATAAATTTTCTCACCCAGGGAATAATCGGGGTTGCAAAGCGGCTCGGAGCTGACCTTGGCGCTGAGTCTAAAATCGGCCACGGTCATATCATGGCCATCCGCATAAACGCTGACATTGCCGGGCTTAAATGCCTGCACATCAACCTCGCAGGCTTGCCGATAAAGCTCACTCAGTTGCTCGGATGAAATCATGCTGCGGCTACAGTTTTTTTGTTCATCTTGCGGGTTATTAAATCATCGACCATCAGCTCGGCAATATTGACGTCGCACACGCTCTCCAGCCCTTTCCAAGCCGGTATGCTGTTAACTTCAATGATTGTGCACCGCCCTTCCTTGTCCTTAATAATATCGACGCCGGCATAATCCATCGCCAATGCGGTCGTGGCTTTAACAGCCAAATTGACCATTTCTGGCTCTAAATCAATCAGCTCGCAAGTCGCTCCTCTGGCAACGTTATTCAGCCAGAATTTTCCGCGCCTGCGCATTGCCGCAACCGCCTTGCCGTTAATCACAAACACACGGTTATCGGAAAACCCCTCGCCTTCGCAATGAACGAAGCGTTGCAGATAATAAACGCCATGACTACCGGTCAACCAGAACAAGTCGGTCGATTTTTCAATGCGCCGTATACCCTCGCCCTGCGAACCAAACAAGGGCTTGCTGATCAATAAATTACCTTGCTTTAATTCGGCTTCCGCAATCCTTAAGGCTTCTTCGCGATCGCGCAACACCCAAGTCATCGGTGTCGGCAGCCCGGCATGATGCAGCAAAAAACTGGTCATAGCCTTATCGACGCTGCGCTCTACCGCATGCCCGTCATTGTAAACAGGAATCCCCATCGCCTTTAGCGCATGCAGAAAATCCAGGTACAACACGACTTCTTCAAGCGAGCCACCGGGTACGCCGCGCACAAAAACCGCCTCGGGCAGCGTGTGCTCAAAACCTGGAATAAAGATCGGTTGTTTACCGAATTCGATGGCAAACCGGCATTCGGTCAACGAAACGTAATCAGAGGTATAACCACGACCGGCAAAAGCCAAGCTTAATTGCTTGCCATGCCAGCCGGGATCATCGGTAAAAATTGCAATACGACCCACGCGATGTTCTACGCCCCAAACGATTGATCCAACAAGGCATTATCCAGCTTGCCCGCGCGGAAACTTTTGCCGGACTCTACCGCAGTCACAATAACGCTGGCGGGACTAAACAGCATCGCATCGATTTTAAAGAAATCGTATTCATACTGTTTGAAGATGTCAGCAAACGGCTTGCCGTAATCTTTGGAAGTTGAACTGGGCAATTCCTTAGCCAGTTTTTCAGCCGCTTCATCCGTGCCCTTTACAAAGATATGCACCTGACCGGCGAATAAAATCGCGTCATTGGTACGTCCCATGGCCTTGACGAAATTCGGGTGCGGAGGACAAATCGGCGCGCTGCCGCTGCCGTCGATAATATTCTCCAACGGGAAATGCAGGGCGTGAGCCTTGTGCATCGCCACTTCAAGCACCCGCGCAACCACTTGTACGCCACCGGCCAGACTGCTGGTCGGAGTCACGATAATGGTCAATTTGGACGGATCGACTTTGCAGGCGGCGGCAACTTTTTCGACGATTTCAACCGGTGGCACTGCGTCATTTTCAATGACCAAAACGGTAGCATCGTTGCTGTCCTGATAGTCCAATTCCTTGTACAACTCTTCAACAGGCTCCAGCTTGCCGTCTTTTAGCTTGGTTGCCATCGCCCGTGCAGGGCCTGAACCTAGGGCGTAATACTTCTCATGAGACAAGCTCCAGCCTGCATATTGGCTGCCCAAACAGCCCAGAACCGGGTTGCCGGTATGGACATTCACAGACAACGGCCAGTTATCGGTGTAAGTGCTGTGACTGATGGTTACCGTGCCCATGCCGCCGAGACAAATCTCAGCAATAATGCGACCCGCCTCGATCCCGCCCGGCACTTTGATGCCCGCGTCGATAATGGTGCAGCCGTTGGCTAACTTTTCCACACCTAAACGCAATTTGTCTGCATTATCGAGTAGATGCTGCACCAAGGGCTGGGTCAATTTATTAACGCTGGCTGTATATTCCATGTCGGTCAAAACCTTTCTAGTTTACTAAGGATAAGTTGTTGTTTAGTCAGCAGCCGCTCAGCAACTGACTGTGAATTTTTTTGGTTCGCAATAATACTGCAAATGGGCTGTCCTACGCGACACATATCGCCGGATTTCGGCAAATCCATGCACCAATCC
>DATBQC010000251.1:0-1658 GCA_036561065.1 Methylobacter sp.
CAGCTTTCGCTTTATAGGCGGCGGTCTTGAAAAGAACACGAATTTCGAAGGCTCGCTCGTTGATGCGCTTCGATGCTTCCGGACCTAAAACGATTTGCCCGCGCTTTTTTTCGTCGCGCTGGCTGCTGTCGAGAACCCGCATGTCGTCTCCGCCAATCTCGACGATCTTATCGAAAATCGCCGCGTGCTGCCAGGGAATGTCAATGTAACGCCAGTCTTGTGGGATCGTCCCGTCTGCGCGCATTGCTTCCGTGGTCGTCATTTCCACTGCGGAAAGGAGAAAAGGATCAGATTTTAGCATGTGCGATCACTCCTCCGGGCAATAGCACGAGACACTGAATAATGCCTCGAGCCGTCGTCGAATTTTGGCGATGAAATGGTTAACGCCAGAATCTGGCGGAACTGTGCTTTTGTGCGGGAGACCAACTTCACGGCTGGCCCGGTTCGCCATTCCGCAGCCTCACGCACGCCCCGCCGCCGTTCTCGGTGATAAACTCGACGCGGGCGGTTTCCAAGGCAACGACGACCTACGCGAAGTGGCCGCTCACGTCGGCGGGCGGCGCTCACCTTTAGGTCAGGCGGGCATAGCTGCTCTCGGGATACGAAAACACAATCTTTTGCCGGTTAACATCGATCACGATAACCGATGTTGCATCGCTCTGTTTCCGATGGATAGGGAACTGGTTAGTCGCATGAGCTTTGGCTGAAGCCAAATCATCCCGCCATGGCGTCGAGCCAATTTCGGCATCGCCCTTGAGAAAGACAATTCTGTAAGCCACGCTTCCTCTCTTGCTTTCCGCTAAGCATAGCAGGGATGTTTAGGAGAGCCGCGCTGCCATAATATAGCAATAAAATCAATTCGCTATACAGGCGGATTGTTGGGTTTGCGCAGACTTGTGCAACATAACTGGATTGAATTGGATTGCGTCAGGTTGGACCAGGATGGAGGCGGGCAACGGATTTTTGATTGGATGGGTTTGATTCCGCGCGTTGCCCAACGCCAAGCAAAGACGGGATAGTCCGGTTGCTTCCCAGTCGCCGAGTGAAGACCGCTAAGATTATTTGCTGAAGCCGCCATGAATAATGTCTTGGATGGTTTTAGTAATTTTGGCTTGCAAAAGGTCTTTAGTAAGAGTCTCCAATGTAGCTTCCCCGCAGGGCCCACCATGCCCGCCAGTGTTTTGGCTTATAGTGGATTCATGAAATTGAAAAATCTGCTTAGATTTGTCGCAAAAAACTGTAAAATGAGGGTGCCTTTCGCCCGCAATTCTGTTATAATATTTTATATGATCGCGAGATATTGCTAGTGTAACGTCAGACGGCCTTATTAGATGTCTGTCGTCTATGCTTTCTTGGACACGACTAATTAAACAATGAAAACCATTAGCCTCTAAAAGCTCACTAATTTCCCGCATAGCCGGCTCAATAATGTTGTCCGCTGCATCTTCGAAAGCGGTCAAAAATTGTGTTTCTTTTGCTTGACGAGCATCCTGAGCAACCTTAGCCGCCTGCATTTTCTTCTCGTTTTCGGCAAACAGAGCAGAAAGTTTATTCTTAATTTCGTCTTTCACGGCGATGTGTCCTCTTGTAGGGATGCGTGGAATCAGCGACTCTGTTGCATTGGTGCCCCTCGGTGGAGATTGCTCTGCCGAACAGAA
>DATBQC010000252.1:0-3118 GCA_036561065.1 Methylobacter sp.
CCTGGATTATGTTGAACCAGGAGTTGGTTGCAATTGTTGACGACTGCTTTTTTTATCAGAACTATGATCGGCAAACCCAAACGCTGTTAGCCCGGTTTGTCGATGTACAGAAGACGCGCGCCCGGATCATTCAGTTTATGCAGCAACATGAGCTGGTCGCTTTTATCGCCAATGATGCCAAGCTGCCTCGGCAGAGCGGCATCGATGACCGGCCTGCTGAGGGGGAGTCGGTTAAACTCTTTCAATCCCCCGCATCGCTACAAATAACAATCCCCTTGACGGATGGTCGCAGCATAACCGGCTTGGGCATCAAGGAAGGCGTCACCTGTATTACCGGCGGTGGCTATCATGGCAAATCGACTTTGATGCAGGCGATTCTGTCCGGGGTTTCTGCTCATGTTCCGGGTGACGGACGAGAATATGTGGTGACCCGTGAGGACGCTTTTTTCATCAGGGCGGAAGAAGGCCGCAGCATTCGCGATGTTGACATCAGCCCTTTTATCAGCGATCTGCCGAACGGTCTTAAAACCGATCACTTTTCATCCTATAACGCCAGCGGCAGCACCTCGCAAGCGGCTAATATTGTCGAGGCCATCGAAAGCGGCAGCCGGTTGCTGCTGTTTGACGAAGACACCTGCGCAACCAATTTCCTGGTGCGCGACGAGCTGATCAAAAAAATCCTCGATGCCTCGCAAGAGCCGATCAAGCCGCTGTATTCGACGGTGCGGTCGCTGTGGCAAAAACACCGGGTCTCGATGATTTTTGTGGTCGGCGGCTTGGGCTACTTTTTGCAAAAAGCCGACACCTGTCTGTTGATGGACAATTACCGTTGCGACGATATTACGGTCAAGGTGCGAGACAGGCTGGGGCCGATAGCGGAAGAGGGCGAGCCCATTGCCGATTTTGCGGTATCGCGCCGACTGGCTTCAGATAATTTCGATCCAGGTTATACCAATCCGCGCTTGAACAAGACGTTGCCCAAACGCATAAAAGATTTGCGCAATGCGCCGAGGCAACTGGAATACGGTATGGATCTGATCAATTTGGAA
Source organism: Methylobacter sp. (assembly GCA_036561065.1). Classification (GTDB taxonomy): domain Bacteria; phylum Pseudomonadota; class Gammaproteobacteria; order Methylococcales; family Methylomonadaceae; genus Methylobacter_A. The sequence continues at coordinate 1,050 of DATBQC010000252.1, forward strand.
GCGGTGGCGCAAATTGCAGAAGCGCCGCAGGTTTTAGCCATCGGTTATTGCCTGCTGGTGTTGCGGACTAAAATGCAGTCGAGCGATAAACCTGAAACCATCCGTTTCTGGATAGATTGGTTGGACGGTGAGGTAAACAAGAACGGCTTGGATGTATTGGAGCCCGATTATCCAGGCACCCTTTCCATGCCGCGCAAATATGAACTGGCGGCTGCGATTAATAGAATCCGGTCGTTAAGGATTTCTCAGGGATGATCCTGGAGAAAAGCAGTTTATCCACGAAGACACGAAGAGCACGAAGTTTTTATTTCTTCGTGCTCTTCGTTGTCTTCGTGGTGAAAAAAGGCTTTTAGGTTAATGAAACCTTTCCTCCAGTGAATGGCTGTCCGGCGCCTCACAATACATAACCATCGTTATCAGTTCGGCGACATTGTCGGCTTGCATTTTTTCCATGATGCTTGCCCGGTGCACGTCTACGGTGCGATTGCTGATGTTAAGTATTTTTGCCGATTCCTTGTTGGAGTGGCTTTTGACTATCAGGCCCAACACTTCTTTTTCCCGCGCGGTTAAATGATCGAGCCGGTCTTGTATACGACGTCTCTTGACAAACTCACCCCTGAATGCCGAGTCCTTTTTAAGAGCTTCATCGATTCGCTCCAGCAATTCCGCGTTATTAAACGGTTTTTCCAGGAAATCGACAGCACCGGCCCTGAATGCTTTTGCCGAGTCGGGAATCTCGGCATGACCGCTGATAAATATGATAGGAATGATATGACCTCTTTTCGATAATTCCTTCTGTAGGTCGTGTCCGCTCATTAAAGGCATTCTAACATCCAATAACAGGCAGCCTGGCTGCTCAGGGTCATACTCATTTAAAAAGGCCTCGGCGGATTCAAAGCTTCTGACTGATTGCCCCGTTGATTCAATTAACATAGTTAGCGAGTCGCGAATTGCGTATTCATCGTCAACTATATAAACGAGAGATTTTGAGTTATTAGCGCTCATTAGACTTTCTCCGTACGGGTAGAGTGAAATAAAAAGTGGTGCCTTTTCCATGTTGGCTATTGAAATGCAATGTACCTTTATGGGCTTCGATAATTGAGCGGCTGATGGACAGTCCCATGCCCATGCCGTCTGCCTTGGTGGTATAAAAAGGCGTCAATATTTTTTGTTGTTGCTCTTGATCAAGTCCCGATCCATTGTCCTTGACCCTGACCTGTATATTGCTATTGGGAGTCAAGTGAGTGTGGATGATTAACTGGCGCTCTTGTTTTGCCGGCAAGTTCTTTAAGGCATCAACGCTGTTTCGGATCAGGTTTATCAGAACCTGTTCTATTTGTATCTGATCGACATAGATAGGCGGCAGATTGTCTTCCAGTTCAAATGTCAGCTTTATGTCGTTTTGTTTGAGTTCGGAAATACATAGGTCGACGGCGTCATAAATCAAAGCATTAAGGTCGGTGGTTGAGCGATGCTTTGAATGGGATATAACAAATTCCCTCATGCGATGAATGATTCCTCCCGCTCTCAACGCCTGTTGCTGGGTTTTGTCTAAAATTTCACTGAGCTTTACCAGATCAGGATTTTTAGTGTTGATAATGTTTAAGCTGACTTGAGTATAGGTGGAAATTGCAGCCAAGGGCTGGTTGACTTCATGAGCGATGCCTGAAGCCATTTCACCCATCAGTCCCAGGCGAGTGACATGGGCGAGTTCGTCCAAATGAGCTTTGTCTTGCTGTTCCTGGGATTTGCGCAAACTTATATCACGCACAATATGGGTAAAATAATGCGCATTATCGACTGAAAATTCCGCTATGGACAGGTCCAGGGGCACCACGGAACCGTTTTTGTGTATGCCTTCAATTTCTCTTATTTGGCCGACAAATTTTCCCGTGGGGGGCAAGTGGTAATTCGTTATTTCTTGTTGCGATGACGGCATGAGTTTGTTGATGTTGCAGCCTATCAGCTCTCCGGGTTTATAACCGAAAATAGTTTCGACCGCGGCATTGGCGGATACGATGGTGTCGGACATATCAATGGTGATAATGCCTTCCACTGACGCATTAAAA
>DATBQC010000253.1:0-7605 GCA_036561065.1 Methylobacter sp.
CTACAGTACAGCTTCCAAAAAAGCAGTAACCAACGGATGCGGTTTTAAAGAAGTAGGCCGTGATTGCGGCACGAACAGCGTGCCGATAAAAAACGGATGATCGGGATGCTCAATGACGCGGATTTCACCCTCGGCATCGGAACCTGAAATCTTCATCGGCCCTTGCTTCAGCTCGTCAACGTAATCGGGATTGATCCCGAAGTTGCAGTAGTAATGTTCTTTCGCCGACAAGCTTCCGTAGATTGCCGCCACCTTAGATCCCGGCACAAATTCAAGTTGCATCTCACGACCTGCCAGAGAACACGCCAGTTGCGAAATGAACAGGCTTGAGGCGTAGGGATCGTACTCGGCATGTTGCGCGCTCTTAAAGCCAAGGACGTTCCGGGCATACTCGATCACCATATGCTGAAATCCGCCGCAGGTGCCCAAACAGGGGATTTTGTTTTCCCTGGCATAGCGAATCGCCCACAGCGTAAGCTCCATGTTTTTATACGGGCTTCCAGGCGCAACCCATATACCTGAATACTTTTCAAACAGCTTTGGGCCGATGTCTTCCGTTGAAACCCAATCGGCTGTTAACTCCACATCCAACAAGCTTTGAGCATGCTTGATGGCCATATTGGCGGAAGCGTGCGGTGGGAATGTCGGCGTGTATTCACCGAGTAAAGCTATAGCTTTAATCATGCTGTTTATTTTCCTATCTGAGGAACGGCAAAGTGATAAACAAAGAACTGTTCATCGCGCTGCCAACCGGCAGATTGATAAAGCCTTTGGGCTGCTTCGTTGGTCGTCGCAGTTGACAGCGAAATGCGGACAGCGCCCCCGGAACCCGCATATTCAACGGCGGCAGACATCAGTTTCGAGGCCGCGCCTTTTCTTCGAGCATGTTCATCAACGAACAGATCGTTGAGCACTAATATCCGCGCCAGCGATACCGACGAAAAGCTCGGATAGAGCTGGGTGAAGCCAATGGCTTTATTGCCTTCATGCGCAATGAACAAAACCGATTCATTACGATTGAAGCGGGCCGACAAAAACTCTGTTGCGGCGGGCAAATCGCCAGCGCGACCGTAAAACTGGCGATAGCCGTCAAAAAGCGGCGCGAGCACCTCAAGGTCGGATATAACGGCCTGCCGAACGATAATAGTGTTCATATTTCTCCAAGAGAGTTTTGTAAAGTATAAGGGTATCGGCTTTAAATTTCATGAAAATTGGAGACGCGACTTTAGTCGCGCTGATAGCTATTATTGTCACAGTATGTGAATGGTGCCTCATGCGCGACTAAAGTCGCGTCTCCATTTATGTTTTTCCCTTCAATTTAAAGTAGATGCATATCAAAGTTTAAACTGGCCGCCAGAAGCTGCACCTAACTGACGGCATATTTCAGGTGCTGCCCGGCAAAAGCATGTGTAATGCGATAGGCCGCTAAATATTTCTATCGAGGTGCAACCGGGAATCACCGATTGTAAATATTCCGCCATGGCGACCGGCGACCAATTGTCATCCGCGCCGTGCCAGATGTGCGTACTGATGCCGATGCCGGAAAGCGTGTCTTTCCAAGGCTGGACATAAGCCTTGATGTCTCTAATATAACCTCGGACGCGACCAGTAAAGCACGATCTCAATACCTTGGTAATGCCGGATTGAAACGCCTGATCGTCGGACAATGCTTTATCGCCACCGGCGGCGTTAGCAAACAACAAGCGAAATAATGACTTGGGAAAAAGCCAAGCGAGTAGCCCTTGCCAGTAAGACAATAGAACAAATAAGATCGGGACTGACTTTGCCAACTGAAAAACCTGCTTCCCGGCCATAGTTTCAAGAAAATCGCCCGCATCCAGCGGTGCGGCAGCCGAGATTAAATGCAAATTCCGAACGCCGTCGCCCAGATAGCGGCAAGTCTGTAGAGCAATAAACGCACCGATTGAAAATCCGATAACATCGACTTGTTTCCCGGCGGCTTGCTTTGAAATTTCCTGGGCCAAGAGCTGGTAATACGCCTCACCGGTTATCGAATAGTCGCCGGAAAACCGGTCGAAACAAATAAACCTCAACCCTTGTTCTTTAGCATACAGATCAAAAATTGCACATTCTTCCGGTGCGCCGGGCGCACCGTGAAAGTAGATAACTGTTTTTCCATTATCGGAACCGAACAGGCTAAGTTTCAATGGGCGCTCCAAAGGTGATGTTTCATTATTTAGGCGGCAATTGAGGAAACTTAGGCAAATCAGGATTCATAAAATCCCAAGGCTGCGCGCTTGCGGTGTAAATGTCCATGCTCGGATGATGTAACTCCGGATTATCGAGGCTTCCGGCCCTGATTCCCAAAACACCAGGTACTATTTCCGGTTTTCCAAAGACTTGAGAGCCACAAGTTGGACAAAAGCCGCGTCTGACCAGATGGCCGCTATCACCGGTTTTATCGTAATATTTCACTTCGCCGGTGATGGTGACTGAACTCTCTGGAACAAAGAAAGTTGAGATATAGCCGCCACCGCTGATGCGTTGACAGTCGCGGCAATGGCAGTTGCCTGACCAAACGGGTTCGGCTGAACATTCATAACGAACAGCACCACAAAGGCAACCGCCTTTAAATTCACTCATGATATTTATCCTCTTAGATTCATTGAAGCGACTTTATGAGGTACTTCGGTGATTCGGAGTAACCCTGGCGATAGTAAAACCTGTGGGCCGCCTCTCTCCGGCTGTGACAATGAGCCTCAATTCGATCACATTGGCGCCGCTGAGCCTGAAATGCAATCTCTGCCTCCAACATTGCGCCAACACCTTTATTTCTTGCCGTCTCTGCCACGCAGAAATAGCTGATTCTGCAAAAATCCCCTTCTAGTGCTATCTGGGGAATAAAGTGCAACGAAACAAATCCGAGAACACTAGAGCCATCTACTGCAACAAAAAGATTTGCGTCCGGGTGCGAAAGTAGTTGCTTGATCTTCGCATCCATGAATAATTCGGTTCCTGGATAACCTAGCGAAACGAGTAGCTCCGCTATGGCTGCACTATCGGATTGCACTGCGCTTCTTACTTGCATGAGGCCTCCAGAACTAAAGGTAAGGGCGTAATGTAACTAGACATGCTTGATGACCAGCATTTGATTACCGCCGCGCTGAAACTCATACGGCACTCGTTTGACCTCCACGCCGAAGCCATGGTTCGCAAAATGCTCTTTTACAAGTTGGAGGTAGGGAGACAAAGAACCGTCAAGCGTAAGCAGCGGAAATACCCGTACTTCGCGAGACATACGCAACATTTCCTGAACAGCCTGAAGATGGAATTCTGCGGACAAGTGGGCGCTGTACAAAAACAGGAAATGCGATGACAGGGCAATATCGAATTGTCCGTTTGCAAAAGGCAAGAAAGGCAACTCCCCAGGAATGTATCGTCCTTCCTGCTCTCCCAATTCGAAGTCGCCCAGGAAGGTTTCCATCGCAGACATGCGAAGACTGCCAAGTTGTTCTACTGAGGGTATGACGTCCCAAACGTAGTCATCGTGGTTCTTGCGCATTTGCGCCATCACAGTTTCATACGTTTCTGAAATACGCATTCTGATCTGTTCAGCGTCAAAGGCGTAAACAGGGTCTACCGAGACGACATTTCCGCCACGTTGGGTTAGCACAGAATTGAACGCGGCCGGCCCGTCACCGCAGCCGAGAATGCGTAGCCCAAGCTCAGCCTCGGTAAGGTCAAACATACTGATATATTCATCGTATGATCGTCCCCACGGTACGACTTTGTCGAGTGTAAAGCTCATGGATAATCCTCTTTTAATTTAGTAAGCGAGTTGGTAACCGTTGCTCATTAATTCCCACAAAAGCAGCTTCTACAAGCTCCGTCCGAAGCTGCTTGATGACGTGGAAGCCGTCGGCTATTTCGTTGTCGTTTTGTGCTAATTTGATCATTAGTCTGCCGCCTTAGCTAGCGGCCCAAACTCTATCGGCACCCAACTGTAACGGCCCTTGCCATCCGCCCGGACATGTCCAATGCCGGGGAATGGCAGATGCATACCGGCCACCAGGGATTTGCTCGCCGCCATGGCTTTCATGATGCTGCGCCGGGTGGCGACAGCCTGTTTCTGGTCAATATCGAACTCGATGGAAACGCCCGGTCTGGCAAACTGCACGGCGTGTGCATGCACCAGATCCCCCCAGATCAGCAACTTTTGCCCTTCGGACTCAACGGCATAAGCGGTATGGCCCGGCGTATGTCCGTTGGCCCTGACTGCCGCACCAGTACGCTACCCTCCGCGAAGGTTTTCCACTGCCCACTTGCCAGATAAGGCGCGGCACTGTCGCGAGCCATTTTAAACAAAGGTTGGACTTCGGTTGGCGCACCATCAGCGACCTTCTGCGACAACCAAAAATCGCTATCCGCCTGGGACACCAAAATTCTGGCTTTCGTGAACAACGGCTGGCCGTCGGCATCGTTCAGCCCACCAATATGGTCGCCATGCAGATGAGTGATGATCACTGTATCCACCTGAGCAGGTTCATAGCCGGCGGCTTTCATGTTCTGTAATACGTAGCCCAGAGAGGGCCCGAACAACTTGGCGGCACCGGTATCGACCAACACCAGGTGACTCCCCGTGTTGATCAGGTAGGCGTTCACTGCCGTCTGCATTTTGGGATTACCAACAAACATACGGGACAGCAGATGTTGCAGGTCGGCGGCGCTGGCGTTCTTTAGACTCTTTGCGTCCAGTTCGATAGAGCCATCGTAAAAGGCGGTAATTTCAAACTGACCAAGCTGGATGCGGTAATAGCCGGGCACTTGGGTTTGTACCCTAGGAGCTTCGGCTTGGACAAGAGGCGCGAGCCCCATAAGGGCTACGACCCCGAGAATCAAGTTGAGCCGAAAAAGTTTTGACATGTGACTATCTCTTTTTGAAAATTGATCAGGCGATTAAGTTGGTTCGCTTGTTAGGCTGGAATAAGGCCATCCAAGGCTCTTCTGAGCAAAGCCGAAGAGCCTGGAGAATGTAAATGGTGTTTGCCGGAAAAGCTTCCGCTCCTGCTCACGCCCCTTACCTACATCCATGTAGGCAACGCTGATGCTCGCTATCGCTCGAATCGGCTTATTCCGGCCTACGGAACGAATTATGCGTAATCGTCGAAAACTTCCCGATGCGACCAAGATGAGTAAAGCTAAAACCATCCGAATACTTAAGCCCGTAACCGAGCGCACGGTCAAAGCCGATATGAGCGCACCAGATGAGGCCGACACTAAGGATGGTCGGTGCTGTAAAAACAAGACCCGCCGCAAGGCAAGCAACCGCCCCACTATAAGAATGCGCTAAATTGTAGCTAACAGCCCCAACCTTCGGCCCAGCAAGATAACCGAGTAGAGAAAGGTCCGGCGTCAGAAAGAACAATGCGAAAGTCCCCCACCCCAAGCCGAATTTTGAATAGGCCACAGAAGCCGCAACAAGTACACATAAGCCCTCAAGCCGAAGCACGACACGCACCACGCCTATAGTTTCACCCAACATACGGTCTCCTTAATTTATCGCGCGAGAGCTAAACATCCTCCCTATCCTGAATAGAGCAATTAGACTGGATTTTGTTTCCGGGAACAACTGTTAATACTGACAGGCTCTGTCGCTTTTAATCGAGCATATTCCTGCCTCAAGTATTACTATATAGCCATAATAAAGCCCGACATGTGTAAGGGAAAGTTCATGAACACTTGGCAAGAAAATCAACTTCAAGCATTGCAGTCCATTCAATCGGAGCAGCAGCTTTTTCAAACCATTCTCTCGCTGGGCAAGGAACTTGGCTTTGACTATTGTACTTATGGCTTGCGTGCGCCGCTACCTGTGGCAACACCAAAGACCTTAATATTCAGCAATTACCCGGCAGCTTGGCAAGCGCAATATCAAGCCAAAAATTATCTGGCGACTGATCCTACAGTACAGCACGGTATGCGTTCTCCCCTCCCCCTTTTATGGACAGATAATCTATTCAGTCCCGCACGCGAACTATGGGAGGAAGCACAATCATTCGGGTTGCGTTATGGCTGGGCGCAGTCCACCCGTGACTTCAATGGCGTTATAGGCATGTTAACGCTGGCGCGCTCGAATGAGCCGATCTCCGATACAGAACTTAACGCCAAGCAATTCAAGATGGCTTGGCTGACCCAAACAGCGCACTTGGGCATGTCGCGATGCTTGACGCCGAAATTGATGCCGGAAGCCGATGTTAAATTATCAAATCGCGAGATAGCGGTACTTCGCTGGACTGCCGACGGAAAAACGGCTGGCGAGATTTCGAGCATCCTGAATATTGCGGAGCGGACAGTCAACTTTCATATCGCTAATGTCATCACCAAGTTGAATGCCACCAACAAAACTTCAGCTGCGGTAAAAGCTTCGATGCTTGGTTTTTTGTAAAGTGCGTTCGATTACCGGTTCGCCTGTTGCTATGCCGGCCCCGCCCTATCGTGCTTATTGAGATAAATGTTTGCTGATGACAGCGGGTAGATTCTTAGGCGATTTAATGCGCAGCTGTTTATTGACATTGAACCTGCCAAACACAACTTCAATATCCTTGGTTGCCACGCCAAATTCTTTTGCCAGGAACCGAACCATATGATCCGTTGCCCTGCCTCCCACCGGCGCGGCAGTGACGCTGATTTTGAGTTGCTTGCCTTTAACCTTGCCGATAGCATCCTGTTTTGCGCTGGGCTGACCGAGAATATTAAGCACTAAGGTTTCACCATCCCAGGCGCAGAAAGAATTCATCGCCAATCCTTTGTTTTTCATAAATTCATGTAGTTGATCTTAGAGCCGGACGGGGCATGTTGCCCCGTTCGAAATGTTTTGCTTTGGCTAAGATTCGGGTATCGCAAAACGTTAGGAGCGGGGTTGTTAACCCCGCCCAAGCTTTTTGTAAACCCCAACATTTATGTATCGGCAAATAATCTTTTCAGCCAGTCGGCAAAAGCTTCTGCTAACGGATGCTTCGGATCAAGAACCTTAGCGGTTATAGCTTGCCCTAATGGTCGTCCAGGTTCATCCTGCCAAGCCAGATAGGTATGCACAACGGCTTTACTGTGATGATTGGCAATAAACGAAGCGTGACCTTTTTCTTGCGCAGTTGACACGCAATCTTGCGCAAAATCGATTGCGGTGGATTCAGCCATTGTCAGACAAAAATCTTCCAACATGCCGTCAACACTGTTATCGGGCATCAACCAAAGGCCAATTCGGGGATGATCGTCGTTCGCCGGAATAATGGTTCCGATTGGATCAGGTTTACCGCCACAGTGAATGTTTGCCTTATTTAGCATTGCTTGAAACTTATGCCATTTAGCGACGAAGTTTGGATTATCGGCATCAAGCACCACGCCAATTGCTCGTTTATTTTCGGTATTCAATAAAGCGCCCAACGTTTTAAAAACCAAATCATCCGAACCGCAGGCATTAAGCCCGAAGTTTTGAGGCACAGCGTGATTTTTACACAAAGCGGCTATCACATGACAATCGTTATCGCCTTCGGCAAGCAAGATTTTGGTGGCATCTGATTTAAACTTTTCAGACATGGCAAGACTACCTTACGTCCACATCGGTCTCTAACGAGTCCGATAAAGTTT
>DATBQC010000254.1:0-2010 GCA_036561065.1 Methylobacter sp.
TATGCCCCATTGCGTTGCTGTTGCTTGATGGGCTTCCTTGCGTCAGCCAATCCTACCTATCTATTCTTTAGTTATCCATTGCCTGGCGCATGGCGACCAATAACTCAACTATCTCTGCTTTGGCACGTTCCGGATCATCCAGATTTGCCTCAATTTTACTAATTAGGGCACTACCGATAACCACACCGTCACCCAAATTGGCAACCGTCTTAGCCGTTTCGGCATCTTTGACGCCGAATCCGATAGCCACAGGCAAGCGCGTATTCGCCCTGATTTGCTTGAGCTTAGTTTCTACATCGGCTGCATTTAAATGCCCTGCCCCGGTTACGCCCTTCAGCGAAACATAATAAAGATAACCGCTACCGACGGTATCCATTTTTTTAATCCGCTTATCGTCGCTATTGGGCGCCAACAGAAAAATCGGATCAATATCACGCGCCTTTAACAAGGCGGCGCATTCTTCTGCTTCTTCCGGCGGCAAATCGACGGTTAAAACACCATCGATCTCGGCGCGTTGTGCGGCATTGGCAAAATCCTCATAGCCCATGGCTTCAATGGGATTCACATACCCCATCAGCACCACCGGCGTATGTTGATTGGTTTTCCTGAATTCTGTCGCAATAGCCAAGGTGCGTCTTAAACTCATCTTATGTTCTAAGGCTCGCTCGCTGGCCCGCTGAATAACCGGGCCGTCCGCCATAGGATCAGAAAACGGTACACCCAGCTCAATCACATCGACACCGGCCTCAACCATGGCGTGCATCATAGGCAAGGTAAAATCGGGTCTCGGATCACCAGCGGTAATAAACGGGACTAACGCCTTGCGACCCGCTTTGGATAACGCTTCAAATGTAGCAGCTAATCGACTCACAATTTTATCCCCTCGCGTTGCGCTATCGTTTGCATGTCTTTATCGCCTCGACCGGACAGGCAAACTATGATGATTTCATCTTTGCTCATGGTAGGAGCCAATTTCATTGTGTAAGCCATCGCATGACTCGATTCCAAAGCAGGAATAATGCCTTCCATACAGGTTAAGGCATGGAAACCTTCCATCGCCTCATTGTCGGTAATATTGACATATTCGGCCCTACCGGTATCTTTCAGCCAGGCATGTTCAGGGCCTACGCCCGGATAATCCAAACCTGCCGAAATGGAATGCGTCTCGATGATCTCACCGTCGTCATCTTCCATCAGGTAAGTGCGGTTACCGTGCAGTACGCCGGGACGGCCTGCACATAACGGTGCAGAATGACGACCTGTTTCAATGCCGTCGCCCGCAGCCTCAACACCGATCATTTTCACTGAACGGTCATCAATAAACGGATAAAACAAACCGATCGCATTCGAACCGCCGCCAACACAGGCAACCAGAGCATCAGGCAAACGCCCGGCCTGATCCAAACATTGCTGCCTTGCTTCACGACCGATAATGGCCTGAAAATCCCTAACCATCGCAGGATAAGGATGCGGTCCTGCGACAGTACCTATTATATAAAAGGTGTTATCGACGTTGGTCACCCAGTCTCTGAGTGCTTCGTTCAGCGCATCTTTTAGGGTTTTTGAACCGGATTCAACAGCGACAACTTTCGCGCCCAGCAATTTCATCCGATAGACATTTAAAGACTGACGAGCAACATCGACGGCACCCATATAAACCACGCATTCAAGTCCCAGCCGTGCTGCAACTGTGGCCGTCGCAACACCATGCTGACCGGCTCCGGTCTCAGCAATAATGCGGGTTTTACCCATGCGTTTGGCTAATAAAGCCTGGCCTATCGTATTATTTATTTTATGTGCGCCGGTATGGTTAAGGTCTTCGCGTTTTAAATAAATCTGAGCTCCACCCAGTTCACGACTCCAGCGTTCGGCATGATATAAAGGCGAAGGTCGACCTACATAATGCGTTAAATCGGCATCCAATTCCGCTATAAATTCAGGGTCGTCTAAATACTGCTGATAAGCGGCATTCAATTCCTGAATCGGCAGCATCAATGTTTCTGCGACGAA
>DATBQC010000255.1:0-10556 GCA_036561065.1 Methylobacter sp.
AGCAAATAATCGTCATCGCCATCAAAGCAGTAATACTCATCAAAGCTGAAACTATTTTTACGATAAAAGAGCATTTCTACAGGGGGCCCGACACTGGCATTACTACGGATGGTCGAGTCCATTGAAACCAGACAGCAACGCGCCGCTTCGTCGATTGAAGTGTCCAATTTAAGGAAGCGATCCAATATCGGCTTGCCGTATTTACTCTCGCCAATCTGTAAAAAAGGCGTATTGGCTGAACTGGTTATGCTATTGCCTTCGGCATAAACCATATAAGCGCCGTGCGGTTCGTCACCGATTTGACCGGCTAAAATAAAACTGGCAGAGGGATTAAATGCCGACTGCCCTTCCGAATTAATATGTTGCTTTTGTTTTTCGACGCTGACATGACCGAGGTAGGCGGCCGCCTCGGATAAGCACTCCACATTATTGATATTGACGCCGGCATTCTTAATTTTATCCCGGTGCAGCTGCTCCAAAACGGCTTGTGTGGTCGCAAGATTGCCTGCGCACAGTAAAACAATCTTGCGGTCATCGTTGGTATTAAATGCATGCATTTTGCCGTAGGTACTGACGTTATCAATACCGGCATTGGTTCTTGAGTCGGAGACAAGAATAAGGCCTTCATCTATAGAAGCTGCAATACAATAAGTCATAAAAACGTTCGGTTATTGAGTTTAAAGATACTTTTAAGCCATTATCCAATAAAGCAAGGCCAATAAAAACTTAAAAAGCAATTTTCACCACGAAGACACGAAGGACACGAAGAGATAAAACTTTGTGTCCTTCGTGTCTCGGCAATTGCTCCTGCATTGCTCTCGATTGCTGTCCCCGACGTAATTCTACATCCTGCATAACCCACAGGGATGTGGGGAATGCAGATTTTGCATGGAGCAAAAATCTGTCCATGCAAGTCGTTCGTGGTGAATAAAATTACAATCTAAGCACATCCACCGAGACCGACAAGGTATGCTGGCCTCCGCCAAAGGCAATGCCCTTTAGCGGAGTGACATCCGTATAATCGCGCCCCCAAGCCAAAGTAATGTGTTGATCAAACGGCAGTTTATTATTGGTGAGATCAAACTCCAGCCAACCGGTACCCGGCACATAGACTGCAAACCAGGCATGTGACGCATCCGCCCCGACCAAACGCGGCTTGCCCGGTTCGGGCTGCGTTTCCACATAGCCGCTGACGTAACGCGCGGCAATACCGAAAGAACGTAAACAACCAATCGCCAAGTGGGCAAAATCCTGACACACACCTCGGCGGAAATGAAGCACGTCAGATAACGGGGTGGCAATCGTGGTACTGCTCGGTGCGTAAGTAAAATCGACATGGATACGCTGCATCAAATCAGCCACCACTTGCACTAATGGCCGATTGGGCAAAAATGAGCTTTGTGCATAATTAGCCAGATCGGTGCTGGTGTTCACCATCGGAGAATCCAGCACATACAGCTTGGCATCCAGTAAGGCATCATAGCCATCTTGCTGCTGACACTGGCTTTGCGATTGGGATTGGGACTGCGTTTGCATTTGCAACTGTATTTGTCCGGGACATCCTTGCAATTGGTTCCGCACTTGCTCCCAGGTTATTAAGTTAGCCAAACCGTCGCAGCTTTGCCTTGGAAATACCGTGACTTCACTGACTGCGGTAACCATCAAGCGTTGATGCGGTTGCTGTATGGCGAAATAAGCAACGCGATTATCGAAAAAATCCCGGCGTTCATGAAAGTCACTAGGTTCGGGGTCAATGTCAAAGCGACTGCTCTGACATTGCTGGCGCCAGAAATCTCGGGGCTGCAACCTCGCTTCATTCTGGCACAGACCGACCAGCTGGCTATATTTGTAAAGTGTACTGTGGGTAATACGGTATTTCACAGCTCATCCTCCGGTTGGGTCGGCGTCATCAATTGCGGCCCTTGAGAGTGGCTAAAATAGGCTTGGGCAAGCACTTCATAAAGCTGCCATAACCGCTCCGCCATCGTCGATAAAACGCTTTCCAGGTCGCCGTAAACCTTGGTCTCGCCATCGACTTTAACCAATTCAGCTACCTTGACCAAGCGTATGTCGGTATAGGCCCTGATTATAAAACGTTCTTCTTCGCTCAACTGCCCGTTGCCGCGTTCTCTTGGCAGCGCTCTGATATGATTAGACAACTGACGCAACTGATAAGCCAACGAACGCGGATGAGTTTCATCCACCAGCAATAATTCCAGCACCATCGGCAACTGGATATATGAGCGGTAGCGGCGTCGATAAATGCTCAAACTATCTGTCGATACCAACACAGCTTCCAGCAGTTGATTTTGCAATGCCGGTTCATGGCGCTGCACCACCGTAGCGCGCAGCAAAGCGACCAATGTCAACGCATCCTCCAAGCGACGACCGCTATCCAGCATCAACCAGCCTGCTTCACGGGTCATGCTTTCAGTGGTTAGGCCAATAAATGCGACAAAGCCGGTAATTAAATCGTCCAAGTGTTTTTGCAGTTGTTCCAGGTCGCAATCGCTATTCACCACCCGCTGTTGCCAGCGTCGTTGAATATTATCGACGCAACGCCAGGTATCCTGCGACCAAACATCGCGAATACTGAAGGCCGTTTGCGCGAAAGCTTGAATATTGGCCGCCAGCGTTCCGGCGCGCTGGGCATTTTTAGCCAAGGCCAGTAATTCATCTTGCGGCTCTTTTAACACCGACGCATTGTTCTGGATAAACCCCGGATAGGTACCGGTTACCTGAGTCATTGCACACAATAATACATCCAGGCACTGGCTGTTGAGTGGATCGTTAGGCTCCAGGGTTTCCGTCAGCTTGAGCAATATCGTGCGCATCAAGCGAGTGGCGGCTTTGATGCGTTCCAGATGTCGCCCAACCCAAAACAGATTGTTCGCGGCACGACTGGTCAAGGGCTCGGTGACCGCAGATAAAACCACATCCCGGCCGGGCTGAAACCACAAACTGACCTGTTGGTCCGGCTCATCCGCCAACACCCAGGTGTCTTTACTGATTCCGCCCGCCTGATTTGAAACAATAAAATCGTCTTGCTGACGGGCAATCCGGGTCAGACCGCCGGGCATCACTTGATAACCGTCGCCGCCGGCAACCACAAAGTTCCGTAATACCGAAAATCGGGGCTCAATATGATGGTCGACAAACGCCGGTACGGTAGAAAAACTGACGTGCTCCTGACCGACATAACAATGCGGCTTAGCGATTATGGCGGAACGTAAAAGTTCCTTTTCCTTGCTACTTAACAGGCCGCCGAACAGGGCGTAATTCCCCGAACTCCGATTGATCGGTTTGATAACCAACCGGTCAATATTTTGCAACACAAAATCCCGCTCTCGGCGCTGCCCGCACCACCAAGTGGCAACCGAAGGCAGCATCAAGTCCTGATTTAAAAAATACCGCGAGAGCCTGGGTAAAAACGCCAGCAATCCCGGATTTTCCAGAACGCTGCTGCCCAAAGGATTGGCAATCGCGACGTTATTTCGGCGCACGGCTTCAAGCAGCCCAGCCACGCCCAACCTTGAGGAGCTACGAAACTCCAACGGATCACAGAAAGAATCGTCAACACGGCGCAAAATAACGTCGACCGGTTGCAGACCATCCAGTGATTTAAGCCAGACGCGGCCGTCCCGCACCGTCAGGTCGTCACCCTGAACCAGGGTAAAACCAAGATAAGACGACAAATAGGCATGCTCAAAATAGGTTTCATTGAGCGACCCCGGCGTGAGTATGACAATCCGCGGATCTTCCTTCATCGGGGCTAAGTCCATCAGCCCCTTACGCAGCGCCTTAAAAAAACCGGAAAGCCGATGTACTTGCGTTTCCCGAAAAATATCCGGCAGCACCCGCGTCATCACGGTGCGATTTTCCAAGGCATAACCGGCACCGGAAGGTGCTTGGCTACGATCATCCAACACCCACATTCGGCCATTATGACCGCGGGCAAGATTGGCCGAATAAACTGTCAGCTGGTGCCGCAGTTGGGACAGCGTTCCCACACAAGGATGTAAAAAGCCGTCGTGCGCCAATACCAATTCACTGGGTAACAAACCCTTTTTTAACAGCTGCTGTTTGCCGTAGATGTCTTTTAAAATCAGGTCGAGCAGCTCGGCCCGTTGTTTAAGACCAGCCTCAATAAGCAACCATTCTTCACTGCTGATCAGTAGCGGGATGGGATCGAGCCGCCAGGGCCGGGTGAGTTTTTGCGTATCACCGTAAACATTGTAGGTAACGCCGTTTTCCCTTAACAGTCGCTGAGCTTCACGGCGGCACAACTCCAGTTGTTCACTGCCCAGTGCGCCAATAGCCCCCATAAAGCGCTCCCAGTGAGGCAGCACCTTATGTTCTTTGGCAACCATCTCATCGTAAACGCCAAGTTTGGTGGCGTAAAACTGCGCGCCAATATCGTTGGCTGATTCGTTCACATTGCGGCCTTGTTACTTTTTAGGTTATTTCCAATAATGAATCCATCAAAAGAATTGTCCATGTTTTTCTAAGGCCGTTGTTCAATATTTTGAAAGTGACGTAACGGCTCACCTACATAAATCTGACGAGGTCGGGTAATAATCACTTGTTCGCCGTGCAGCATTTCCCGCCAGTGAGCCATCCATCCGGGCATTCGGCCAATAGCAAATAACACTGTGTACATATTGGTAGGTATGCCTGCGGCCCGGAGAATTAACCCGGAATAAAAATCGACATTGGGATACAGTTTTCGGGATATGAAATAGTCGTCTTTTAAGGCAATTTCTTCCAGTTTCCGGGCAATATCGAATAAAGGATCGCTAACGCCCGCTTTGTCGAATAATTTGTCGCATTGCTTTTTTAATACCATTGCGCGAGGGTCGAAATTCTTATACACGCGATGACCGAAACCCATCAGTCGGCTTGATGAGTTTTTGTCTTTTGCCTGATTGATAAATTCCGTACCGTCACCACCATCGGCATGTATTTGTTCAAGCATATGTATCACCTGCTGATTGGCCCCGCCATGCCGCGGCCCCCAAAGCGCCGAAATACCGGCCGAAGCTACGGCATATACATTCGCCATACTCGACCCGGCGGTACGCACCGAAGAGGTGCTGCAGTTTTGCTCATGGTCGGCATGCAGGATCAGAAACATATCAATGGCCCTGACAATATCTTCATCCAATTGATAATCCCGCACCGGGGATGAAAACATCATGTTCAGAAAGTTGCGCACATACTTAAGCTTGTAGGACGGATAAACCAAGGGTTCGCCAATCGATTTTTTATAAGAAAAAGCCGCAATAGTACGCACTTGAGAGATCAAATTGATAACAATTTGCTGTTCCGTCGCGCTGTCGAGCTGATCTGGAATCGGGTAGAACGTGGATAATGACGCCACCATGGTCGCCAAAATACCCATAGGGTGCGAGCCGCGCGGAAAGCCGTTGAAAAAATGATGCATGTCTTCGTGAATAATCGAAGACTCATTAAGGTTGGTAGAAAACTCCAATAATTGTTGGCTGTTAGGCAGCTCGCCATTCAGCAGCAGATAGGCCACTTCAACAAAACGTGAATGTTCGGCCAACTCCTCAATAGGATAACCGCGATAACGCAGTATGCCTTTTTCGCCGTCGATATAGGTGATGGCGCTTTCGCAGCTGGCGGTATTGCCGTAGCCTTCATCCAGAGTCACGTAATTACTTCGACTACGCAATTTGGAAATATCGATGGCTTTTTCACCTTCAACCCCAATCAGAGTCGGTAATTCGTAACGCTGGTTATCCAGCGTCAAAACTGCCGGAGGTAACTGCTTTAATTTATCGGTCATTTGAATAAATCTCCAAAGCTGGTGGAACTACCATTAGTTCATTTTATTTTGTTATTTCACCACGAAGAACACAGAGAACACGAAGCTTTCAATGCGTTCTACTGGTTCCCAAGCTTGAGCTTGGGAACCAGCCGAAACTACCATTAGTTAATTTTATTTTACACACTCAGGCACTACCCGCCCCGATGCCGCAAGTCCATTGTAAACGGATATTCCTGACTTGGCTCCTCAATAGGCGGCGACATGGGTCTTGGCACGACTTCGTTAATGCTAAATTGTGCTGTTGCCTGTGCATCGGAACTTACGACAGTCGGTATGATTACTGGAGGCCGCTCGATAACGCCGGGTGTGTGGCCAAAATCCCAAAAGCGGGTAACGCGCCGTGCCTCTGCTTCATAGCTGTTCACCGGGAATGCATCGTAACTGCGACCGCCGGGATGGGCGACATGATAAGTACAGCCGCCGACCGAATGCCCGTTCCAGGTATCGATCACATCAAGCACCAACGGCACATGCGGACTGATAGTCGGATGCAGGGCCGAAGGCGGTTGCCAGGCGCGATAACGCACTCCGACCACATATTCGCCTTTGCGGCCGGTATTGCGTAACGGCAAGCGCCGACCATTGCAGGTCAGCACATAGCGTCCTTCGGTAAAACCGGTCACTTTGACCTGTACCCGCTCGACCGACGAATCCACATAGCGTGCGGTGCCGGTGCTGCCGATTTCTTCGCCCAACACATGCCATGGCTCAATCGCAAAGCGCATTTCCAGGTCGATGCCGTCTATCATCGTGTTGCCGTAACGGGGGAAGCGGAATTCAAGAAACGGTTCCAGCCATTCCAGTTCGAAACCGTACCCGGCCCGTTGCAGGTCTTTGGCGACCTGCTTCATATCCTCGCGGACATAATGCGGCAGCATAAAACGGTCGTGCAATTCGGTGCCCCAGCGGATTAAATCGTGTTTGTAAGGTTCGCGCCAAAACCACGCAATCAGAGCACGCAATAGTAAGGTTTGTACCAGCGACATTTGCGCATGCGGCGGCATTTCAAAGGCGCGTAATTCCAGTATGCCCAAACGCCCGGTCGTGCTGTCCGGCGAATACAGTTTATCGATGCAAAACTCGGAGCGGTGCGTGTTGCCGGTAATATCGGTCAGCAAGTGCCGCAACAAGCGATCCACCAGCCACGGCGCAGGCACTTCGCCTTCCGGCATTTGCTGGAAGGCGATTTCCAGTTCATAGAGTTTTTCGTCGCGGCCTTCATCAACCCGCGGCGCTTGGCTGGTAGGGCCGATAAACATGCCGGAAAACAAGTACGACAAACCGGGATGATGCTGCCAGTACGTCACCAGACTGCGCAACAAGTCGGGACGGCGCAATAGCGGACTGTCGGTTGGCGTCTCGGCGCCCATGGTAATATGGTTGCCTCCGCCGGTTCCGGTATGACGTCCATCGAGCATAAACTTTTCCGTGCCCAATCTGACTTGATGTGCTTGCTCATAGAGAATAGTGGTTTTATCGACCAGTTCTTGCCAGCTTTTTGATGGATGAATATTGACTTCGATCACGCCGGGGTCGGGCGTCACCATCAAGCGCTCTATGCGGTAATCGCGCGGCGGCTCGTAGCCTTCCAGCACCACCGGTATCGACAGATTTTCTGCGGTGGCTTCGATAGCGGCGATCAATTCCAGATAATGTTCCAGCGCTGTCAGCGGCGGCAGGAAGATATGCACGCGGCCTTCGCGGGCTTCAACGCAAACCGCAGTATGAGGCACTTCCACTTCAATAGTTTCATCATCACCCGGTTCCTGCTCTGGGAGCTCGGGATGAGTTTTAAGTTTTTTCTCGATATGGCTGTAGCGGCGCATGACTTCGCCGTAATAGTCGCCTAGTTCCGGCAGCGCCTCAAACAGGCTTTGTTGTTCCTGAGTATCGCGCTTGTCCGGGGCAACCCACGGCAAACTCCCCAATGGCAAACGCATGCCCATCGGCGAATTGCCGGGAATCAAAAACATTTGCTTGCGGCGAAAATCCCACGGGCCGCTGTGCCATTTTTGCTGAACGCAGTCCCACTTTACGGGCAAAGCGAATCCTGCGGGTTTGCCTAAATCGGCATCCAGCAACTGCGCCAAGGTCTTACGTTCAATCGAATCCGTCAGGTTGCTTTTTAACGGATCGATATTGTCCGGAAGCCCCCCTTCCTGCCAGAGATAGTAGAAACCGTCTTCGAAAGCCGTCTTGATATAGCGCGGTTGTAGACCTAAGCGTAACGTGAGTTGCTTGATGACGGACTCGGCCTGTTCTGCGGTGTGACCGTAATCTTGGTTAATATCGGCCAACAGCGCGGCGTTGCGCCAAACGGGCACGTCGTCTTTTCGCCAGAAAATGCCGTACTGCCAACGCGGCAACGGCTCGCCCGGATACCATTTGCCCTGTCCGTAATGCAGCATCGCGCCTTGTGCAAACTGATCGCGCAAACGTTTGGTTAGTTCATTGGCTCGCTCACGTTTGTGCGGGCCGTCGGCATCGACATTCCATTCCGCGCCTTCCATATCGTCGACGGAAACAAACGTCGGCTCGCCGCCCATGGTCAGGCGCACATCGTCAGCCAGCAATTGCCGGTCAACCTGTTGGCCCAACGCATCGATGCGCTGCCACTGGTCATCGTCATAAGGCTTGGTGACGCGTGGGTCTTCATGCAGACGCAGCACCGTGTTGCTGAATTCGAATGCCACTTCGCACTTGTCGGTGCCTCCGGTGACCGGCGCGGCGCTGGCGGGGTCTGGTGTGCAAGCCAGAGGGATGTGGCCCTCCCCTGCCAATAAACCGGAAGTGGGATCAAGGCCTATCCAACCGGCCCCGGGGATATAAACTTCAGCCCAGGCATGCAGATCGGTGAAATCCTGTTCCGGCCCGGAAGGCCCGTCCAGCGATTTGACATCCGCTGTCAACTGAACCAGATAACCGGATACAAATCGCGCAGCCAGACCTAAATGACGGAGTATTTGCACCAGCAACCATGCCGAATCCCGGCACGAACCGGTCAGCGTGGTCAGCGTTTCCTCGCAGCTTTGGACACCGACTTCCATGCGGATGTTGTAGCCAATCGCCTGGAAAACCTTGCGGTTAACGTCAACCAGGAAGTCGTTGATGTTACGTTTATCCAGATTAAAACCGGCCAGCCATTGCTTGAGCAATACGCCTTGCTCGGCGATTTCCAGGTAAGGCTGCAATTCTTTCAGCAATAGTGCATCGTATTTAAACGGATAATGTTCTGCATAATCCTCAACAAAGAAATCAAAGGGATTGATCACCGTCATATCGGCGATGACTTCCACTTCAACGCTGAGTTTCCGGCATTTTTCGGGAAATACCACCCGCGCCAGCATATTGCCGAACGGGTCTTGCTGCCAGTTGATGAAATGATTTTCCGGCTCAATACGCAAGCTATAGCCTTTAATCGGCGTCCTGCTATGCACCGCCGGACGCAACCTGAACACGTGTGGCGACAGGGATACCGGCCTATCAAAGCTGTATACAGTTTTATGGCGAACAGCTACACGAATGGTCATGATGTTTTCCTATTGCCGAAGCGTTAAACATTACAAGAACTAAATAAATCCGTTTAAACCCGGCTAATCCCAACCTGGACAGAAAGTGGCTAATGACCGGTATAGTGACTTATCTACAAGATTTATCCTTAAAAATACAGCAAGTGCCATACCAAGTTATCAATCTGTAAGTAACTTACAAAGGATGCTTCTATGAAGCAGTTTGGTAAGTTATTTAATAACGGAGGGCGCACCAAATTGATGCCGCCTAAGCCCAAAACAGGGAATCCAAAGCTGTTTTAAGACGAACAGAGCAAAAATCGCCCCTCTCAATAACCGGTTTCGGCATTCACTGCGAAATCTATGTTTTTTTTCGTGATGTCTTTGTACTGAGTAAAAGTGTTTTTGTTCATCATCTGTATTGTGCGGTCATATGGCTTCCTGCTTGCTTAAACCGAACCACTAATCTGTTCACTGTGCTTCAATCGGAGTACACCGATAATCCGATCTAAATATAAATGGCACAATTCATGCTGAATTTTCATTAAAGCCAACTAGCCTCATAAAATGTCATGAAATCAATCTGGGAAAACTACAAAACCGATAGTGCTTACGATGAACTCATGTGTTCGGAGTTTCAACCGAGGCAAATTAGTTACCGTTTGTGTCAGTATTTGAACTCACTCAATAAGAGCGATATTGATAAGCGCAAAATAGCAGCCGAACTGGCTATTTTGGAAATGGGCATCAGCTTTACCGTCTACAGCGACGAAGGCAATATAGACCGGGCTTGGCCGTTTGACATTATTCCCCGCATCATTAGCTCTACAGAATGGCGAATAATAGAAAAAGGTTTAAAGCAACGTTTGACTGCCCTAAATTGCTTTATAGCGGACGTTTACGATCAGCAAGCCTTCATTAAAGACGGCAAAATGCCTGCCGAAATTATCCATAGCTCGAAAAACTTTCGTAAAGAATGCATCGGCATGAAACCCCGACATAACGTCTGGGCAAATATTTGCGGCACCGATTTGGTGCGCGACAAAGACGGCGTGATGTATGTATTGGAAGATAATTTACGGGTGCCATCGGGCGTATCCTACATGCTGGAAAACCGCGTTATCACCAAACGCGTGTTCCCGGAGCTATTGCAAATCATAGATATTCTACCGATTGACGACTACCCCAGCCGATTG